>DETX01000014.1:16161-28741 GCA_002362145.1 Clostridiales bacterium UBA3277 | reverse complement strand
CATTCTCCATGCGCCTCCCTTAGGCATCCGTTATATTGCACATAAAATTCTTTATTATCTCGATTGAATTTGTGTCTTTCATTGAGTTATCGTTTACGTTACCGTTTACATCTAGATCATACCAGGTTTCCCAAAAGTTGTCAATGTCCACATTGTACGAGATTTCAAGTTGTTTTTTGTCACATTTTCCCATGCGCTGCCCCCAAATACCTCAAAATGGGATACAATTAACCTGAAAACATTGACATTCGGCCCCAGACCCCGCAAAGTCAGCGAAAAAGAGTTGTTTTCCGCCGGTCTGGTCCTCCCCTGCCGGAATAAAATTTTTCTTTCCGGGTCCTTCGGACCCTCCCCGAGCTTTCTTGACATACCTTGGGAAATATGGTACTTTATGCTCAGTCAGCCGTGACCTCGCAATTTCCCCGGGATAAAACGCACCTGCCGGATATCCCGGCATGATAAACAAGGAGAGAACCGCAATATGGAACACACATCCTATCAGCTGAAAACCCGGCCCCTGGCCAGTCCCCGGGCCGTCATTCAAGGGCCGTGCTACCGGTTTTCCGTTCTGACCTCCCGGCTCATCCGCATGGAATACCAGCAGGACGGCCGCTTTACCGATCTGCCTACCCAAGTGGTCCTGGACCGGGATTTCCCGGTGCCCGGCTTCCGGGTAATGGAGGACGATAACCGGCTGGAAATCGTCACGGACCATCTGCACCTGTACTATGACAAGAAGCCCTTCCGGAAAAGCGGCCTGCGGGTCCAGCTCCACGGCGGGTATGCCACCTATGGCTCCATCTGGCACTACGGCGACACCGTTCACGATCTGGGCGGCACCGCCCGAACCCTGGACGAGGCCGACGGCCCCATCCCCCTGGGACCGGGGCTCATGTCCCGGGACGGCTTTACGGTGCTGGACGACAGCCGCTCCGCATTGCTTAGGGAGGACGGCTGGGTGGAGGGCCGGGAGGTTCCCTGCCGGGATCTGTACTTTTTCGGCTACGGCCACGACTATCTTCCGTGCCTGAAGGATTTTTACCATCTGTGCGGCGCCACGCCCCTTCTGCCCCGCTTCACCCTGGGCAACTGGTGGAGCCGCTATTACCCCTATACGGAGCAGACCTACCTTACTCTGATGGACCGCTTCCGGGAGAAGGAGATTCCCCTTTCCACGGCGGTGATCGACATGGATTGGCATCTGACCCGTCTCCCCGAAAAATACGGCAGCGGCTGGACCGGCTACACCTGGAATCCAGACTACTTCCCCGACCCCAAACGGTTTCTGGATGCCCTCCACAGGCGGGGGCTCCACGTGACCCTCAACGTCCACCCCGCCGACGGCGTCCGGGCCCATGAGAAGGCCTACCCGGCGATGGCCAAAGCCCTGGGCGTCGATGCTGCCCACGAGGACAAAATCCCCTTCGCCCCGACGGACCGGGCCTTCATGGATGCCTACTTCCAATACCTGCACCATCCCCACGAGGCCATAGGCGTGGACTTTTGGTGGATCGACTGGCAGCAGGGAGAGGATTCGGCGCTTGAGAACGTGGACCCTCTGTGGCTGCTGAACCATCAGCATTTTCTCGACAGCGGCCGGGACGGCCGTCAGCCCCTGACCTTCTCCCGCTATGCCGGCATTGGCAGCCACCGCTACCCCATCGGCTTCTCCGGCGACACCGTGACCACCTGGGAATCCCTGGATTTCCAGCCCTATTTCACCGCCACCGCCAGCAACGTCGGCTACAGCTGGTGGAGCCATGACATCGGCGGGCACATGAAGGGTTGCCGGGACGACGAGCTGACCACCCGGTGGGTCCAGTTTGGAGTTTTCTCCCCCATCATGCGGCTGCACAGCACCTGCAACCCCTTCTATGGGAAGGAGCCCTGGAACTATAACGCCGAGGCCGAGGCCGTCATGACGAATTTCCTCCGCCTCCGCCATGCCATGATTCCCTACCTGTACACCTGGAACTACCTGACCCATCTGGAGGGCAGGCCCCTGGTTCAGCCCATCTACTACCGCCACGACACCCCCCAGGCCTATCAGGTGCCCAACGAATACTACTTTGGCGACATGATCGTCTGCCCCATCACCCGCAGAAGAGACCCGGAAACCCTCCTGGCCCCCTTTGCGGCATGGCTCCCCGAGGGGCTTTACTTTGACTTCTTCACCGGCAAGCGGTATCTTGGCGGCCGCAGCATCCAGCTGTACCGGGATCTTTCCACCATTCCGGTTCTGATTCAAGCGGGCAGCATCCTTCCCATGGACACGGACATCCTGCGAAGCCATCTGTGCAACCCCAAGGAGCTGGAAGTCCTTGTGTATCACGGAGGTGACGGGGAATTCACCCTGTATGAGGACGATGGCGAAGGACATGAGGCCCGGACCCGCTTCACATACGCTTCTGAGGCCGCCCGGCTGGAAATCGCCCTGACCGGCGAAGTTTCCAGGGTCGTGCCGCCCCAGCGGTGCTACCGCGTCCGGCTGAAGGGCGTTGGCCCGGCAGGTCCCACGGAGGCCAACGGTGGGACGGTTCTGGAGCAGTCCTACGACCCGGAGGAAAAGGTGCTTACGGTGCTCCTGCGCCCCGCCTCCGACGTTCTCTCCCTGCGCTTCCCCCTGGAAAGCAGCGAAACCGCAGAACCGGATATCCAGGAGCTGCTTTTCCGCCTGCTGAACCGGGCCCAGATTTCCTTCGCCCAAAAGCAGGAGGTGTTCAGTCTGGTCCAGCGGGAGCCGGATACGGCCCGCTGCCTTTCCCAGATGCTGACCCTGGGCTTGACGGAGAGCCTGTACGGCGCCGTGGCGGAGCTGCTCACCGCCTTTTAAGAAAAACCGCCTGCGGCGGAGATCCTCCGGGCCGCAGACGATTTTCCCCATCCGGGATATTGCGAAGCCGGACGATCAATAAAATCCCCCATTATGTAGTTAAATTCTACATAATGGGGGATTTTCCCTGTCAGCGGCCCTCCGGCCGCAATTTCCATTCAGAATTTTCCCTGCCTGCCGCTGCCTCCGGCGCTGACGCTGCCGCCGCGGGAGCCGCCGCCGTCATTCTTTTCAATCCTGCGGCGGACCTCGGTGATGTGGGTGAACCGGTCATAGTGTTCCGAAAGCTCCAGGCGGCCCACCGCGTATTCCCGGGCATCCGCCTGTTTTTTTACGGTTTTCATCTGCCCCTTGAGGACCAGGCATACGGTCAGGGCAATCAAAAAGGCGATGAGCACAGAGCAGGCGATATAGCCCCCGGGGCCCTGCCGCACCGGCCTGCCCTCCTGGGCCCGGATCAGATAGTCCTCGCAGGCATCGAGATAGTCGGAAAAGCCCCCGTACCAGTCGTCCTCCCCCAGGTCATCCAGGAAAACCGCTTCCAGCTTCTCCTGGCCGTAGCTGTTGAAGGCGTACGACGCCTGGCCGCCGTATACATACATGGCCCAGTCCCGCTGGTCCATGCTCAGAAGCAGGGTAATGCCGTTTTCCTCCTCGCCCACGCCAAAGCCGCTGCCCGGGCTGTGGTAGATTTGACTGGTCACCTCCAAGGCGTCTCCGGCGCCGTAGTCCGTATAGTCGTCCAAGGTGATGATGTAGACGCCGCAGCCCAGGCGTTGGGAGATTTCCGCCGCCCGGTTTTCCAGCCGTTCCCACTGGCTGAAGGTCAGCAGGTCGCTTAAGTCGAGGACATAGCGCATCTGTCCCCCGGCCCGGATTTCGGAGTTATCCCCCGTCTCATTCCGGCCGCCGTAGCCCGCCGCCATGGCAGGGACACTCAGAAACAGAACCAGGGTGAGGACCACAAGCAGAGGGATTGCCTTTCTTTTCATCTTCGTCCCCTCCTTTTCACACCATCATGCAGGAAATGACGATTCCCAAAATGCTCAGCGGCACAAAGATGGCCGCAAACAGCCCCCAGAATTTTCCCCAGCTCACGGGAAGGTCCCCCACCAGCCTGCCCGTCTGACCGTTCATGGCAAACAGGTAATTTTTCCCCTTCCATTTCGTGCTGAGCATCCACACCGGCAGCAGCGCATAGGAGACCTTTCCATGCCTGACTCTGGCGGTTCCGTCCCTGCGCAGGCAGGTCTCGTACCCCTCCACCGTGCCCCGCAGGGCCTCCTCCAGGGAGTTTTGGCACCGCAGCTCTGCCCGCTCCCGGCACTGCTCCACGGTCACATCGTATTTGTCCGCCAAAAAGCCCGGCAGATACCCGGTGGAGAAGGGCTTGAGCTCACTGTAATCATAGGGCTCGATGGAATCCATGTAGTCGTCGGGCATTTTGCTGGAGGCATCCACCGGGAGCCGCTCAAAGGTGACGGAACCGGCCCGGTAGACATCGTAGTGCCGGGTCTCGGTGATCTCCTCGTCCCCCCGCCGGTAAAGCCGGGAACGGGTGGCCTCGTAGCGGGCGCTTCCCTGGGCGGTGCCGTCGAACATCCAGAAGGGCACATAGACGCCCTTGATCTCAAGAATATGGTTTTCGTCGGTAAAGGTCTTAGGCAGGAACGGCTTGCCCCGGTAGTGCCGCCGCAGCGCCGTCACGGCCTCCTCCTTGCTGAGCTTGAAGGGGATGACGTATTCCGGCCTCAGCGTTCCCCCGAACTGGCCGGGCACCACGGCGGGATTGCCGCAGTAGGGGCAGGCGGTGGCAGCGGTGGTGGCGTCGCAGATCAGCTCCGCGCCGCAGCTGGGGCAGGTATACGCCCGCATATTCCCGGCATCCTCCCCCCAGTCCGTGTCTGCGCCGGAGGCGTTTTCCGGATGGTCCCCCGTCTCCCCGGGCGTCTGGGCCGCCTGCCGGTCCTTTTCCCCATAGAGCGCCTCAATCTCCGCTACGGAAAAACTGGAGCCGCAGTATTCACATTCCAGTCTGCCGGAGGCCCCTTCAAAATGGAGGGGCCCCATGCAGGACGGGCATTGGTAGTTGGTCACTTGTTCCGCCATTTCTGTTTTCTCCTCCCATGGGGCGTACTCGAAGGTTCCGGAAAGAAAACCGGTCGCCCTCCGGCGGCATCGCTTTTTCGCTTCTCCGCTTATACCAGGTCGCCGCTGTCAAAGGGGTCGCCGCACTCCGGGCAGAACTTCGGCGGGTGCTTCGGGTCGGCGGGCTCCCAGCCGCACTTGTCGCAGCGATACTGGGGCACACCGGAAGGCTTCCTGGCGCCGCACTCGGGGCAGAACCTGCCCTTGTTCACCGCGCCGCAGGCGCATTTCCAGCCATTTTCCTCCCCAGGGCAGGGGCTGCCGCATTCCGGGCAGAACTTTCCCGTGGCAATGGTGCCGCAGCGGCACTTCCAGCTACCCGCCGCAATCTTGGGCTCCGGCTTTTTCGCGCCGCACTCGGGGCAGAATTTCCCCGTGGCGGTGGCGCCGCAGGCGCATCTCCATTCCTCCGCGGAGGGGTGCCGCGTCTGATCCCGCTGGGCACCGGCCTGATAGAGGTTCTGCGCCGCGCCAAAACCGCCGCCCTGGCCCATGCCTACCATGCCCATACCCATAAAGCCCGTCATGGCACCGGCGGAATTGCCGGCCGCGGCCTGCATGGCATCGGCGGTGGCGGCAGTCATCCTGCCGGCCATGGTATAGGGGTTGCTGCCCATGCTGGCGGCGTCCTCGATCTCGTTGATCTTCTTCATGTCGGCTTCCGTCAGCGTGATGGGATTCAGAGCGATCTTGCCCACGGAAATGCCCCGGTTCTCGCTCCACTCCTGCCGCAGGGCGTTGTTCATGGCGGCCTTGAGCTCGCCGGACTTGGCGGGGATCTGGGCGGGGCGGAGCTCCTGCTCGGCCAGGGCGCCGAAGGCGGGCTGAAGGGCGTCGATGAATTCCGCCTTCAGCTGGCTGTCGATCTGCTCTCTTCTGAATTCGGTGGTCACATTGCCGCACAGCCGGGCATAGAACTTCAGCGGGTCTGTAATGACATACGTATACACGCCGTTGCAGCGGATCTGAACCGTTCGGCTCATACCGATGCGCTTATTCACCACCTCAAAGATGATGGGGCTGGTAGTCCCGAACTTGTTGCCCAGAATCTCCTTGGTGTTGAAATAGTACACCCGCTGGTCCTTGCCGGTGTCGCCGCCGTAGGTAAACCGCCTGCCCAGCGCCCGGAAGCTATCCAGGACGCTCTGGTCCAGCTGGCCGGTAAAGATGGAAGGCTCGGTGGAGGTGTCGTAGGTGAATTCTCCCGGTTCGGCGCAGACCTCCACGATTCTGCCCTGCTCCACGATGATCATGCACTGGCCGTCCGCCACGGCGATGCCGGAGCCGTTGGAGATCACGTTGTCGCTGCCCCGGGTGTTGCTTGAGCGGCCAGAGATTCTCTTCTGTCCCCGCGTCATCAGCACATCGTTAGGTAGGGCGTCGCAGTAGAAAAACTCCTTCCACTGATCTGCCAGCGTGCTTTTCAACGCACCGATACCCGCTTTGATAAGTCCCATGGATCGTTCCTCCTTGATGATTGCAGATTTCAGGGGCCCGCGTTTTCGCGAAGCGCCGCGGGGCTGTCCGTTCTGATGGTTTCCGGGCCGGGAAATCCGGGCCCAAAGCATACGCTTATGGGTTCATTATAGCAGATGGGGCCCCCTCTGTCTATATACAGACCCGGGATTTCTTTCTCTTATGGGCGTTTTTTACAGTTCCTTCCCCGAAAAGGGGGGAAATGCCCGGGGGCATACGGCGGTCTGTGTGCTGTGTTATGTTAAGCCGCTCCCGGGCGTCCGCTGGCGCCACCGGCGATGATTCCGTCCATATGGATGGGGAATTCCAGATGCAGCTCTTTCAAATCTGGAAGCAGAGCAGCGCGACCGCCCCGCCGTCGTTGCGGAATTCCGCCTGCCCGCCGTGGGCGGCGGCGATCTGCCCCACCAGGTGCAGTCCCAGAATGTGGGGCGCGTTGGAATCGGAGCCGGTGCCGGAGAGATTCCGCAGAACCGCTTCCGGGTAGCCCGCCCCGTTGTCCCGAACCTCCAGCACAAACTGTCCATCTGCAATTTCCGCCGAAACCCAAATCCGGCAGCCGGAGGGATTGTGGCGGACGCTGTTGTTCAAAAGATTGTCCAGGGCCCTCGTCAGCAGCTCCCCGTCCGCTTCCAGCAGGGCCTGCCCCGCCGGTTCCCGGATCAGAAGCTCTACGCTGTGGTTTTGGGAATCGCAAAAATCCGCCACACACCGGCGCAGCCACGCCCCCATCTGGATGGGAGCGCGCCGCAGGGGCTGGGCGTTGTATTGCAGCTTAAAGGTCAGATTCAGGTCCTCAATGAGGGCCTTTATTTTTTGGCTCTGGGTGCAGATGGCGTCCGCCTTTTTTCGCGGTTCCGACTGGAGCGGAAACTGCTGGGCCAGCTGCTCAGCATAGCCCATAATCAGGGCCAGCGGGGTGCGGATGTCGTGGGAAACCCCCGCGATCCAGTTGGCCCGGGTCATATCCCGGCGGGCAATCAGTTCGCTCTGCCGCTGAAGGTGGCGGCTGGTCTGGTTTATTTTTTCCGCCAGCTCTGCCGTGGCGCCGGATTCCTTCAGACGGACCTCTTTCCCTTCGGCAAGCAGCCCGATGCCCTCCGCCAGCTCCCGCAGGGGCTTGGCCCCCCGCCAGCCCAGCCCCAGGCAGATTGCCAGCACCAGCCCGAAATCCAGCAAAAGCAGGGGAACAAAGGCGGACAGCAGCGTGCTCAACACGTCGTGGTCCATGTAAAAATCGAACCGTTCCAGGCTGCCTATGGGCTTGCCCGCCACCAGCAGCCCATAATCGTTGCGGTAAACCATCACCGGGTAGTCCTTCAAATACCATCGGGAGAAGGCGGCAACCTCGGGGACGGTATAGGGATGGTTCAGTTCCGACGGCAGATTCTCTTCCCACAGGATTTGCCCATCATCGCTGAGCAGCATCGCCCAGACAAAATGCTTTTGCCAATCCATATCGGTGGGCGGCGCGTACTCCCCCTGGGCGGTTTTTGTAAAGGACTTGGCAAATCTGCCCACGGGGAAATACCCCTCCTGCTGGTTTTTTGAGCCAAAATACACCACAATTCCGATAAAAAGGCCGCTGTTCACCGCCATCACCAGCACGACCACCGCAAACGCCGCCAGAATATAGCGGCGAACCATCCGCCCCACGGTTTTCATTGGGATGCCTCCTTCGCCAGCTTGTAGCCCAGGCCCCGGGCAGTGAGAATCCACTTTGGCTGCGAAGGCTGCGCCTCGAGCTTTTCCCGAAGGTGCCGGATGTGGACATTGAGGCTGTTCTCGCAGCCATAGTAATCGCCGCCCCAGACCGTCTCGCACAGGGCGTCATAGGTGACGATGCGCCCCCGGTTGTCCAGCAGCTTTTGCAGAATGGTCCGCTCCGTGGCCGTCAGGGACAGGGCGCCCGCCGGGGTGGTGACGGTGGCGTCCCCAAGGTCCACGGTGCGCTCCCCAAGATGGAGCACCGTCTCCCGCTGGAGCTGCCCCCGGTAAAACCGCCGCAAGATCCCGGAAACCCGCAGCGGCAGCTCCTGCATCAGAAAGGGCTTCACCATATAGTCGTCCGCCCCCAGCCCCAGGCCGAACAGCCGGTCGCTGTCCGCGTCCCGGGCGGACAGGAACAAAATGGGCACATCGGAGTTTCCCCGAATCTCCCGGAACAGGGAAAAGCCATCCCCATCCGGCAGGTTAATGTCCAGAATCACCAGCTCCGGCATGTCCTCTTCCATTGCCTGCCGGGCGGCCTTGACACTGCCCGCGAGCTTCAAATGAAAATACCCGGCGCTGCCCAACTCTTCCTTTAGCAGGGTTCGCAGTTCCCGGCTGTCGTCCACAATGAGAATTTTTGCGTCCTGGATGGTCTGCATACGCTCACTTCCTTTGCCATCATTATACCGGCTGCCGCCCCTCTTTTCCAGCTTTCCGGGGGAAATTTAAGGCAAACTTAAGGGAGAACACAGGCTGCCATAAGATTGGGGGTGTAGGATAGCGTCAGCAAATCGAAAGGAGCGATGATATGCGAATTGTGCAAACCCAAAATTTAACCAAGCGATACGGCTCAGAACCGGTGGTCAATCAGATGTCTCTCTGTGTGCCGGAGGGCAGCGTCTACGGCTTCATCGGCCCTAACGGCGCGGGAAAGTCCACCACCATGAAAATGCTGCTAGGGCTGGTCCGGCCCAGCGGCGGGGAAATCCATCTTCTGGGGAAGCAGATGAACGAAAAAAACCGGCTGGAGCTGCTGCGGCAGACGGGCTCTCTCATTGAGGCCCCCTCCTGCTACGGCCACCTCACCGGGGAGGAAAACCTGCAAATCGTGGCGGAGCTGAAAAACGTGCCGAAAAAGGACATCGCCCGGACCTTAGAAATCGTGGAGCTGACGGACAGCCGGAAGCGGAAGGTCCGGGAGTATTCCCTGGGAATGCGCCAGCGGCTGGGCATCGCCCAAGCCCTGCTGGGAAATCCCAAACTGCTGATTCTGGACGAGCCCACCAACGGCCTGGACCCCTCCGGCATCCAGCAGATGCGCAGTCTCATTCGGGATATGCCCAACCGATGCGGGGCCACGGTGCTGATTTCCAGCCATCTGCTCAGCGAGATGGAGCAGATGGTGGACCAGGTAGGCATCATCAACCACGGGCGGCTTCTGTTTCAGGGGGAGCTGACCGCTCTGCGGCAGCACAGCCAGGGGGACATCTCTCTGCGGGTGCTGAGCCCGGAAAAGGCCCTGCCCATACTGGGAAGCCTTGCGAAACCCGACCGGGAGAACGGCACATTCCGCCTTCCCGCCATGGGGGAGGATTCCCTGGCGGAGCTGGTGCGCCGCTTATCCGCCGGACAGGCGGGGGTGGTGGAGCTGAACCGCCATACGAAATCTTTGGAAGAAATCTTCCTGAGCCTGACGGGGGAGGAAGGAAAATGAGAACCCTTCGCGCAGAACTGAAAAAGTCCCGGCGCAGGCACAACACCCTGGTGGCGGTGTGCATCTCCTTGTTCGTCCTGCTGTGGGCCACCCAGACCGGGGGAACCGGGGAAGAACGGCTGGAGCAGGGCTACTCCGGGTTATTTTACGCCGTACCGGTGATGAACACCGTGGTCATGCCCCTGGGCACGGCGGTGCTGGCCAGCCGCCTGTGGGATTTGGAGAGTAAGGAGAAAAGCTGCCGGCAGCTTCTGACCCTGCAAAGCCGGGGCGCCCTGTTTCTCGGCAAAGCAGCGGTGGCCCTGCTGCAAATTCTGCTGATCGTTGCCATCGAAAGCGCGGGCATTCCGGTGCTGGGAAAGCAGGCAGGATATACGGAAGCCCTGGACTGGGGGCAGTTTTGGTGGCTGGCGGGGAGCACCTTCACCGTGAATTCCATGCTGTTTTTCCTCTGGCTGCTGCTGAGCATCCGCTTTGACAATCAGGTGCCCACTCTGGCAGCGGGGATGGTGGGAAGCCTTTCCGGGCTGTTCGCCGCCTTTATGCCGCCGCTCATCAGCTACCTCATGCCCTGGGGCTACTACATTCCCCTGAGCACCGTCCGCATGGACTGGAACCGGGAGACCCGAATCGCCCGATTTTATTCCACGCCCTATCCCATCTGGCTGCTGGCCCTCACCGCCGCTTTCGGGGTGCTGTTCGCGGCGCTGGCATGGGAAACGCTGAAACGCAAGGAGGTATAACCATGCTGCTGCGCTGTATCCGGGCGGAGAACCGCAAGCTCCGCCGCAGTCCCATCTGGCTGCTGTTTCTGGCTGTTCCCGCCATTTCGGCGGTGTACGGCACCTTCAACTATACGATGAATCTGGGAATTCTCACCCACGGCTGGTATGACCTGTGGACCCAGTACACGCTCTTTTACGCCATCTTCTTTTTCGCCCCGCTGATTGGCGTGTACGCCTCCTACCTGTGGCGGCTGGAGCACCGGGGGCACAACTGGAATCTGATTATGACCGCCCCGGTGCGTCCCTTCTGCCTGTATTTCGCCAAATTCTGCGCGGTGACAAAGCTCACGGTGCTGACCCAGGGCTGGCTGCTGGTGCTGTTTACCGTCGGCGGAAAATTCGGGGCGGGACTTCCCGGCTTTCCCCCGCCGGAGATTGTCCTCTGGCTGCTGCGGGGCGTCATCGGCGGTCTGGCAATTATCGCGTTGCAGCTTCTGCTGTCCATGGTCATTCGCAATTTTGCCCTGCCGGTGCTCATTGCCCTGGGAGGAGGCGTGGCGGGACTGCTGGCCGTCGGCAAGGATTTGGGGCTGTACTGGCCCTATTCCCTCATGATCATGGGCATGAACTCCAACCGCACCGAGGATGTGATGGCCGGCGGAATCTGGGGCTTTTTCCTGAGCAGTGCCGTCTTTCTGGCTGTGTTTCTTCTGATCGCCAATGAATTTCTGACAAAACGGGATGTGAACGCATAGCATTGGGAACCGGGAAATTTGTGAGCTAAGCATGAAGATTCTTGTCGCCCCATGCCTTCATGCAATCCAGGACGGACAAGAAACTTTCCCCAAGCTCGGTCAATGTATATTCCACCCGTGGCGGTACTTCGCAAAAATCGTGGCGAAGAAGGAAGCCATCTGCTTCCAGTTCCCGAAGCTGCTTTGTAAGAGAACTTTCTGTAATCTCTCCAATCTGGCGGCGAAGCTGTCCGAAGCGCCTGATATCGCATTTGCCGATATACCAGAGAAGCTCGATTTTATATTTCCCGCCCAGCAGCTTCTGTACGGTGGAAATTGTCTTGCAGCGATTCACCGCGGATTCTGATTTTCTCATGTTCCTCATCTCCATTCCCTGTCATCATAACGCATTGCAGGCGAAAAGAAAAGGTACTTCAAAAAAGTACAGTACTCGAGATTGCGTCTCTCATTCACAAGTATCTACCTTCTGTCGAATCCATTGGCTGTTTTGCCCGCATTACGGATTCCGTCAATAAGACAGATGAGGAGCTTCTCCATCTTCGGCAGGCGGGTTACAATGGATTGACGATTGGCGTGGAAACGGGGGACGACGCGGCTCTTGCCTTCATGCGCAAGGGATATACTTCTCGGGACATTCTGGCCCAGTGCAAGCGGTTGGAACAGGCCGGTATTGAATATGGCTTCTTCTATCTGACCGGCATTTCCGGGAAGGGCCGCGGAGAGACCGGGGCAAAAGCCTCCGCAGAAGTTTTTAATCAGCTGCATCCCTTCCTGGTCGGGCCGAATATGCTGACAATCTATCCGGAATCCGATTTGTATCGGGAGATTCAGAACGGGAACTGGGAGGAGGAGGGCGAGATTGAAAAATACCGGGAGCTTCGTACTCTCGTAGAAAACCTGAACATTTCCACATACTTTGCGGCGATGGGCGCCTCCAACGCTTTTCAGCTCAGAGGGAAGCTGCCGGAAGAGAAGGAAGCGCTGCTGGCGACGCTGGAAAGGATTATCTCTGAAGTCCGCGAGGAAGATCTGCGGCGCTACAGGGATAACCTCCCGCATCTGTAAAATGAGCCGATGAGGAAGAAGATACGCCCCTTTGCCCGACACACGTCATCGGTGTGATATGCTGCAAAAATGCAAAAAATAATCCGAACCTTTCTCTTACCTGAGAAAAGGTTCGGATTATTCTGCCTTGGTACGCCAGAAGGGACTCGAA
>DETX01000014.1:12435-15814 GCA_002362145.1 Clostridiales bacterium UBA3277 | reverse complement strand
TCCATTGAGCCACTGGCGCATTTCCTATCAGCCTGCCTATTATATCAGGCTTTTCCCCATTTGTAAAGGGCTTTTCAAAAAATTTTCCCTTCCGCACAGAAAACGGTCTCCCCGCATAGAATTCCGGGAGGTGATTTTTTGATCGTGCCCACCGATGTACCCATGACCTCCCCCCGCTGCGCCGCCGTTATGGACGCCCTGGCGGCTGCCTACCCCTCCATTTCCCAGCGGGAGCTCACCACCACCGCCTTCGGCCGCCCAGTCCGGGCCCTGACCCTGGGGCAGGGACAGCGGCGGGTCCTCTTCGCCGCCGCTTTTCACGCCAACGAGTGGATCACCGCCCCGGTGCTGCTGAAATTCGCCGAGGACCTGGCCCAGGAAGCGGCGGCGGGCGGAAGCCTCTTCGGCGTTCCGGCGGAGAATATTCTAAACGCCGCCACCATTTCCATGGTGCCCATGGTGAATCCCGACGGCGTGGACCTGGTCACCGGGGAGATTGAGGTCGGAACCCTGGAATACGAGAATGCCCAGCGTCTCTCGGACAACTACCCCCGGATTCCCTTCCCCCGGGGCTGGAAGGCAAACCTGCTGGGAGTGGATCTGAATTTGCAGTATCCCGCCCTCTGGCTCCGGGCCCGGGAGATCAAATTCTCCCAGGGCTTTACCAAACCCGGACCCCGGGACTATGTGGGCCGGGCCCCCTTAAGCCAGCGGGAGAGCCTGGCCATGGCCCGATACACCTGGGAGCTGGAGCCGGATCTGGTTTTGGCCCTGCACACCCAGGGAGAGGTGATCTACTGGCAGTTCCAGGACTACGTGGTTCCCGGGGCCCGGGAGCTGGCGGAGGAATTCGCCCGGCTCAGCGGCTACACCATGGCCGACACCCCCTATTCCTCCAGCTTTGCCGGGTACAAGGACTGGTTCATCCAGGATTTCCGCCGTCCCGGCTTCACCATTGAGGCGGGCCACGGGCAGAATCCGCTGCCCCTGGGGCAGTTCGACGAAATTTACGGGAAGGTTCTGGGCATTCTGGTGACGGCGGCCACGGGGCTGCCAAACCGATAAAAAAGGAAGGGAAAGCTGGCGCTTTCCCTTCCTTTTTAACTGGCGCAAAATGGATTCCGCTTTATTTGCCGCGCTTGCGGCAAATAAGGCAAGGCTTTTTATGGCGTATTGCCGCGCATCCGCCCCTTGGGATTACCGCACCCGGTTTTCCATGTGGCCGGACTGGATCACCGGAGGCTTCGGGTCCTTGCTCTCCCAGGGTATGGGCTTTTTCTCGTCCTCTTTCATCCTCTCACCTCCGCGAAAATAGTATGCGCAGAAAGGAACGCATCATGCACTGTTGCGTTTTTGTAAACATTTTATAAATTGCCTTGCAAATTTTTGGAAGATGTGCTATCTTAATCGGTAGCAAGCTACCATTTATTTTGAGGGGTGATGAGATGCAAAAGCACTATGGTCCGCTGGTCCGGCTGCTCCACTGCGCCATTGACCGGGAGATCGGGGAGGCGCTGGAACAGGTGGATTTGACCGCGTCCCAGGGCCATATCATGGGCTATCTGGCCCGACAGCAGGGGCCCGTCTATGCCAAAGACATCGAGGAGGTCTTTCACCTGAGCCACCCCACGGTGTCGGGGCTTCTGGCCCGGCTGGAACGGAAGGGCTTTCTTTGTATGCAGACCGACGAAAAAGACCGGCGCTGTAAAAAGATCTGCATCCAGCGCAAGGGCGAAGAGACCGCCGCGGCGCTCTACCAGGCGATTCTGCGCAGCGAAGCGAAGCTGGTGGAGGGCTTTTCGCCGGAGGAACAGGCCCAGTTCCGCAGTCTTTTGATCCGGGCCCTGTCGAATCTCGGCGGCTGGCCGACGGAATTTCCCAAAGATCCCCAATTCCCAAAGGAGGAACCGAAACCATGATAAAACGTCTGTTAAAATGCGTCCGGGAGTATACCTGGGCGGCCATTGCCTCGCCGCTGTGCATGGTGGGCGAGGTGTATATGGAAGTAAAAATCCCCCTGGTCCTGGCAAAGATCGTGGACCTGGGCGTGGAGATGGGCGACATGAACGCCGTGGTCCACTGGGGTCTGGTGCTGGTGGGCTACGCCCTGTGTTCTCTGATTTTTGGCCTGGGCTCGGCTGTGGCGGCGGCCTACGCGGCCACGGGCTTCTCCAAAAACCTCCGCCACGATATGTTCTATAAGGTCCAGACCTTCGACTTTTCCAACATCGACAAGTTCTCCACCGCCTCCATCGTGACCCGGCTGACCTCGGATGTGGCAAACATCCAGATGGCCTTTCAGATGACCATCCGCATGGCCATCCGCTGCCCCATGATGCTGATTCTGGCCACCTACAACGCCTACAGCATCAGCCCCCGGCTGTGTGTCATCTACTGCGTGGTGCTGCCGCTGATGGGCCTTGGCATCTTCCTGTTCATCAGAACCGTCATGCCCATCTTTGACCGGGTGTTCAAAACTTACGACCAACTCAACAACGTGGTCCAGGAGAACCTCCACGGCATCCGGGTGGTCAAATCCTTCGTCCGGGAGGACCGGGAGAGCGAGAAGTTTACCTCCGTCTCCGAGGCGATCTACAAGGACTTCTGCAAGGCCGAAGGAACCATGGCCTTTGTCAATCCCCTGATGATGCTGGCGGTCTATATCTGTATCATCGCCATCTCCTATCTGGGCGCCACCATGGTGGTGGCCTCAGGCAACCGGGCCGCCATGGGCCTGACCACGGGTAACCTCACCTCCATGTTCACCTACACCGGCCAGATTCTAAACTCTCTGATGATGGTAGCCATGGTGGTGGTCATGCTGACCATGTCCAGAGCGCCCCTTCGCCGGGCCAGCGAGATTCTGGGAGAGGAGCCCGCTCTGCACAATCCCCAGGCCCCCGTCACCGAAGTGAAGGACGGCTCCATTGACTTTGAAAACGTGTCCTTCCGCTATTCCAAGGAAGCCAGCCGCAACGCCCTGGACCATGTGAGCCTGCACATCCGGCCCGGCATGACCGTGGGCATCCTGGGCGGCACCGGCTCCAGCAAATCCACCCTGGTCCAGCTCATCCCCCGGCTCTACGACGTCACCGAGGGCAGCGTGAAGGTGGGCGGCGTGGACGTTCGGGACTACGACATCCGCACCCTCCGGGACGCGGTGTCCATGGTGCTGCAAAAGAACGTCCTCTTCTCCGGCTCCATCAAGGAGAACCTCCGCTGGGGCGACCCCAACGCCACCGATGAGCAGCTCGTCCACGCCTGCCAGCTCTCCTGCGCCGACGAATTCATCCGCGCCTTCCCCGACGGCTATGATACCCACATCGAGCAGGGCGGCACCAACGTCTCCGGCGGTCAGAAGCAGCGGCTGTGCATCGCC
>DETX01000014.1:584-12151 GCA_002362145.1 Clostridiales bacterium UBA3277 | reverse complement strand
CAGCGGCTGTGCATCGCCCGGGCCCTGCTGAAAAAGCCGAAGATTCTCATTCTCGACGACTCCACCTCCGCCGTGGACACCCACACCGACGCCATGATCCGCAAGGCCTTCCGGGAGGAGATTCCCGACACCACCAAGCTCATCATCGCCCAACGGGTAGCCTCCGTGGAGGACGCGGACCTGATTCTGGTTCTGGACGGCGGCGCGGTGGTTGCCCAGGGCACCCACGAAGAGCTGCTTTCCACCTCCCCCATCTATCAGGAAGTCTATGCTTCCCAGACGAAAGGAGGCGAGGCGTAATGCCCCCCGTGAAAATGCGCGGCGACGGCCGCAAAGCCAAAAACCCCAAGAAAACCTTCCAGCGCCTGTTGCGCTATATGGAAAAATACAAGTTCACCATGGCCGTGGTGATGGTGTGCATCGTCATCACCGCCGTGGCCATGGCCAGCAGCTCCGCGGCCCTGGGCACCCTGGTGGACGACTACATCACCCCCATGCTTGCCCAGGAGACGCCGGATTTCGGACCCATGATCGCTTTCCTCGTCCGGCTGGCCTGCCTCTTCCTGGCGGGTATCCTCGCCTCCTTCTTCCAGCAGAGGCTCATGGTCAAGGTGACCCAGGGAACCCAAAAGACCATCCGGGATGAAATGTTCATCCATATGCAGACCCTTCCCATCCGGTATTTCGATACCCACCCCGCAGGCGATATCATGAGCCGCTACACCAGCGACATCGATACCCTGCGGCAGATGATCTCCCAGTCCATCCCCCAGAGCATCTCCTCGGCGGTGACCCTCATTGTGGTGTTCATCGCCATGCTCATGCAGTCTCCCATCCTGACCCTGGTGCTGCTGCTCACCGTCACGGGCATCATCTTCGTGACCAAGTTCGTGGTGGGCCGGTCCGCCGGCTTCTTCATCGGCCAGCAGAAGTCCCTGGGCAGTGTCAACAGTTATGTGGAGGAAATGATCAACGGCCAGCGGGTGGTGAAGGTTTTCAACCACGAGGACACCTGCAAGGAGGAATTCGACCGTCTCAACGAAAGCCTCCGGGCCAACGCCTTCCAGGCCGGCGCCTACTCCAACGCCATGGGCCCGGTGAACAACAACCTGGGCTACATCCAGTACGCCATTCTCGCCATTGTGGGCGGCGTCATGGCTGTTGTCAGCGGCGGCAAGTTCATCACCCTGGGCAGCCTCATCGCCTTCTTGACCCTGTCCCGGTCCTTCAACCAGCCCATCTCCCAGATCAGCAACCAGATCAACTCCATCGTCATGGCTCTGGCCGGCGCGGAGCGGATCTTTGAGCTGATGGACGAGCCCTCCGAGGAAGATAACGGCTATGTGACCCTGGTCAACGCTTCCATCGCCCCCGACGGCACCATTACGGAGAGCAAGGAGCGAACCGGCCACTGGGCCTGGCGGCATCCCCATCAGGCCGACGGCACCGTCACCTACACCGAGCTCAAGGGCGACATCACCATGGGGGACGTGGACTTTGGCTATGTGCCGGAAAAGACGGTGCTCCACGACGTGACGCTCTACGCCAACCCCGGCCAGAAGATTGCCTTCGTCGGCGCCACCGGCGCGGGCAAGACCACTATCACCAACCTCATCAACCGCTTCTACGACATCGCCGACGGCAAAATCCGCTACGACGGCATCAACATCAACAAAATCCGCAAGCCCGACCTGCGCCGGTCCCTGGGCGTCGTCTTGCAGGACACCAACCTCTTCACCGGCACGGTGATGGACAACATCCGTTACGGCAATCTGGAAGCCTCCGATGAAGCGTGCATCCACGCGGCGAAGCTGAGCAACGCCCACGACTTCATCACCCGGCTGCCCCAGGGCTACGACACGGTGCTCACCGGCAACGGCGCCAGCCTGTCCCAGGGCCAGCGGCAGCTCATTGCCATTGCCCGGGCGGCGGTGGCGGACCCGCCGGTGATGATCCTGGACGAGGCCACCTCCTCCATCGACACCCGGACGGAAAAACTGGTCCAGGACGGCATGGACGCCCTGATGAAGGGCCGGACGGTGTTTGTCATCGCCCACCGGCTCTCCACGGTCCAGAATTCCAACTGCATCATGGTCCTGGACCACGGCCGTATCATCGAGCGGGGCACCCACGAGGACCTGATCGCCCAGAAGGGCACCTACTATCAGCTCTACACCGGCGCCTTCGAGCTGGAATGAGCAGAAAAAACCGGGAAGAGAGCCTGGCCCTCTTCCCGGCAGCAGGCCAAAATCCTAACCACCAGCTCAGCTGGTGGTTTTCTCAATAAAAAAACAGGGCCGAATTTCTTCGGTCCTGTTTTTCGTCTGTTTGGCGCTTAGCCGTTGCCCCGCATCTGAGCGAAGCACTCGCTGCAGTAGACGGGACGGTCGGACTTGGGCTGGAAGGGAACCTTGGCTTCGCCGCCGCAACGGGCGCAGGTGGCAGTGAAGAACTCACGGGGGCCACGGGTGGCGTTCTTGCGAGCGTCACGGCAAGCCTTGCAGCGCTGGGGCTCGTTCTGGAAGCCGCGCTCTGCGTAGAACTCCTGCTCACCGGCAGTGAACACGAATTCCTTGCCGCACTCCTTGCAGACTAAAGTCTTGTCTTCGTACATTGGAAAATACCTCTCTTCGGTTAGAAAATGCCCCGTGAAATACCACCCGATCAATGTTATAACCCAGGGTCAGAATAATTTGTGACATCAGATGTCACAAAATCGATTATACACATTCGCCGGAATTTTGTCAATGGCTTCCCCATAAAATTTCCAAAAAAATTTCCGGATATTCCTTCCGTTTATGCACCCTGTACAGGATATCCGGGGCCTGGTTTGGAAAAGTCCATCGCTTTTGAGAAAAATTTCGTACTTTTCCGGGCTCAGATGGAAAATTGGCTCTGGCCCTCGTAGGGGATGTGCAGATGGTCGTAAGCAAGCGCCGTGACGCACCGGCCCCGGGGGGTCCGGGTGAGAAAGCCCAGCTGCATCAGATACGGCTCATACACATCTTCCAGCGTCACTGCCTCCTCGCCGATGGTGGCGGCCAGGGTCTCCAGGCCCACGGGGCCGCCGCCGTAATTCTGGATGATGGCGGTGAGCATCAGCCGGTCGATGTTGTCAAGACCCAGCTTGTCCACCTCCAGCCGCTTCAGGGCCAGGTCGGCGGCCTCCTTGGTGATGGTGCCGTCGCCCATGATCTCGGCAAAGTCCCGGACCCGGCGCAGAAATCGGTTGGCGATTCGGGGGGTGCCCCGGCTCCGGGAGGCGATCTCCATGGCCCCCTCCGGGGCGATGGGCATTCCCAGAATGGCGGCGCTGCGGGTGACGATTTTCGCCAGCTCCTCCGGCGTATACAGCTCCAGGCGCAGATTCACCCCAAACCGGTCCCGGAGGGGGGCCGAGAGCTGGCCCGCCCGGGTGGTGGCCCCCACCAGGGTGAATTTCGGCAGGTCCAGGCGGATGGAGTTGGCGCTGGGACCCTTGCCCACGATGATGTCGATGGCAAAGTCCTCCATGGCCGGGTACAGAATCTCCTCCACCACCCGGTTTAAGCGGTGAATTTCGTCGATAAACAGAATGTCCCCGGGGTTTAGGTTGGTCAGCAGGGCCGCCAGGTCCCCGGGCTTTTCGATGGCAGGGCCGGAGGTGACCCGGATGTTCACTCCCATCTCATTGGCAATGACCCCGGCCAGGGTGGTCTTGCCCAGGCCCGGAGGGCCGTAGAGCAGAGTGTGGTCCAAAGGCTCCCCCCGGCGGCGGGCGGCCTCAATGTACACGGCCAGATTCCCCTTGGCCTTCTCCTGGCCGGTATAGTCGGAGAGGAGCTTGGGCCGCAGGCCGATCTCCCCGGCGTCCTGGGGCGCAAAGACCGGGGAGACGATGGGCTCGTTCATTTCTTGGGAAAATTCGATACTCATAATGTTAGCCTCCTGCAATGGGGGTCCTTACCCCTTCATCACCATGGCCCGCAGGGCATAGCGGACCATTTCCTCGGTGGTGGCACCGGGGTCCACGCCCTTGAGGGCGGCGGAAATCTCGGCGGGAGAGTAGCCCAGCTCCTGCAGGGCGGCATTGGCCAGGGCGGCGGCGGAGCCGCTCTGGGCGGGAACCGCTGCGGTGGGGCCGGAGAAATCCAGCTCCAGGCTGCTGCCCCCCAGCTTGTCCTTGAGCTCCAGAATGATGCGCTGGGCGATCTTCTTGCCCACGCCCTGGGCGGCGGTGAGCATCTTCTCGTCCCCGGTCATCACCGCCAGGGTGAAGTTCTGGGGCCCGCCGGAGGACAAAATGGCCATGGCGGCCTTGGGCCCCACCCCGTTGACGGAGGTCAGCAGCTCATAGCACGTCTGCTCCTCCCGGCTGATGAAGCCGTAGAGGTCGAAGGCGTCCTCCCGGATGGACTCGGTGATATAGAGCCGGGCAGTCTGGTTCAGCTTCAGCTGGCCGGCGGTGTAGGCGGTGACGCGGCAGCCGTAGCCCACGCCGCCGCAGTCAATGACGGCCAGTCCCGGCTCCAGAACCGTCACCGGCCCGGAAACATAGTACAGCATACGTAATCCTCCAAATGTTTAACCCGGCTGCCCGCCCCGGACTCTGGCCAGCATGGAAGTGCTGGACCGGGCGTGGCACAACGCAATGGCCACGGCGTCGGCGGCGTCGTCGGGCTTGGGCATGGCAGAAAGGTTCAGCAGCCGCCGGGTCATATCCTGGACCTGGTGTTTGGTGGCGTTTCCATAGCCCACCACCGACTGCTTCACCTGCATGGGTTTGTATTCATAGACAGGCACTCCCGTCTGCTGGATGGCCAGCAGAATGACCCCTCTGGCCTGGGCCACATTGATGCCGGTGGTGACGTTGTGGCCGAAAAACAGTTCTTCAATGGCCACGGCCTCGGGCTGGGCCGTCTGTAAAAGCTGGGTCATGTCGTTGTAAATGACCCCCAGCCGCCAGGAGAAGTCCGAGTTGGGCGGCGTGGTAATGGCTCCGCAGTTGAGGAGGGTGTATTTCCCCCTCTGGGCATCGATCAGGCCGAAGCCGGTGATGCCATAACCGGGGTCAATGCCCAGAATCCGCATTACAGACCTCCTCCGGCAATGCTGACGATCTGATAGATCACGAACAGGATCATCAGCACCAGGCCGACCCTGGCAGCCCAGACCTCCCAGGCGGGCCGGGGCTCATACCCTTCCTGGGTTTCCTTCTTTTCTTCTTCCATACCATTCACCTCTGGGGATATCATAGCACATTTGTTTTGATTTTCCTAGGGTCTTTTTCGGAAAGTTCCCCGAAAAATTCACGTCCCCCTTTCCTCCGACCCTCCGAATGTGCTATAATAGGAAAAAAGGATTCTATCCCGGAGGTGTTGACAATGAAGATTCAATTCATCGGCGCGGCCCACGAGGTCACGGGAAGCTGCACCCTTCTGACCGTAGGCGGCAGATTCTACCTGGTGGACTGCGGCATGGAACAGGGGGTGGACGTATTCCAGAATATGCCCCTGCCTGTGGCCCCCAGCCAGATTGAAGCGGTGTTTCTCACCCACGCCCACATCGACCACTCGGGCATGCTGCCAAAGCTGGTCAAGGACGGCTTTTCCGGCCCCATCTATGCCACGGAGGCCACCTGCGACCTGTGTAACATCATGCTCCGGGACTCCGCCCACATTCAGGAGTCGGAGGCCCAGTGGCAGTCCAGGAAGGCAGAGCGGGCCGGTGAGACTCCCGTCGTCCCCGCCTACACCGTAAACGACGCCATGGCCGCCATCCGGCTGTTCCATCCCTGCGCCTACGGGACGCCTTACCAGGTTTCGGAGGACGTGGTCCTGCGCCTGACCGACGCCGGACACCTCCTGGGCTCCGCCTTCATCGAGCTGTGGCTGACGGAAAACGGAACCACCCGAAAGATCGTATTCAGCGGCGATGTGGGAAACAGCAATCAGCCCCTTCTGCAGGACCCCCAGGCTGTGGAGGAGGCGGATTATCTGGTCATCGAGTCCACCTACGGTGACCGGCTCCACGAGAAGGCCCCGGGCAACGCCCTTTCCCAGCTGGCGGACGCCATCCAGCGGGCCCTGGACCGGGGAGGCAATCTGGTCATCCCCTCCTTCGCGGTGGGCCGGACCCAGGAGATTCTCTATGCCATCCGGGAGATAAAGCATCAGGGTCTGGTCACCGGCCACGACCACTTCCCGGTATATGTGGACTCTCCCTTGGCTGTGGAGGCCACAGGCATTTTCCTCCAGTGCAGCCAGGAGAGCTTTGACGAGCAGACCCTGGCCCTCATCCGCCAGGGCATCAACCCAATCTGGTTTGATGATTTGCGCTTAAGCGTTACCTCGGAGGATTCCAAGGGGATCAACGACGACCGCCAGCCCAAGGTGATTCTCTCTGCCAGCGGTATGTGCGAAGCGGGCCGGATTCGGCACCACCTGAAGCACAACCTGTGGCGCAAGGAGAGCGTTATCCTGTTTGTAGGCTATCAGGCGGAGGGGTCCCTTGGCAGCCGGCTTCAAAACGGCGCCCGGTCCGTCCGGCTCTTCGGGGAGGACATTGCCGTCAACGCGGAGATCGCCACCCTGCATGGCACCTCCGGCCACGCCGACCGGGAGGGCCTGCTGCACTGGCTGTCCGGATTCCGGGAAAAGCCCAAAATGGTTTTTGTAAACCACGGAGACGAGGGAAGCTGCGAAGCCTTCCGCGCCACCCTGGATTCCCTGGGATACCACGCCCAGGCGCCCTACAGCGGCACGGAATACGACCTGCTCTCCGGCAGGCTCACGGTGTATACCGAGGGTGTGAAGATCGACCGGCTGTCGGTCTTTAGGGGCAGCCAGCGGGCCCGGCAGGTGTACCAGGAGCTGGTGGCCGCGGCGGAGGAGCTGCTGGCCCTGGCAAAGTCCCGGAAGGGCCGCACCAACAAGGAAAACGCCAAGCTCACCGCCCAGATCCGGGCGCTGACGGAGAAGTGGAAAAATTGAGTGTAGCCCGGGGCGGCTGTGAATTGACAACCGCCCCGGGTTATGGTAAAATGAGAAATCATGCGGGCATGGTGGAATTGGTAGACTCGGTGGATTTAGGTGATGTCCCCTTAGGGAAGGTTTTTCCTATGGAAATGATTTTAGACAGAGTAGAAATTGGGCTAGAGAAATACAACTGGATCATGCAGCGAGTTCACGAAACCGATGTTTCATCTGACGCTGAGTTTCAGAAATTTTTCAATGGATTCTACCGAATACGCCAAAGACCCGCCAGCTTTTACGCAAGCTATTATACATATCTGGAAAGAAATAAGAATAATGAGAATTTGACTTTTCAGGATGTTGTAACTTATCTTTATCAGTAAACCGGCTCTATCCATGCGTCCTTTAGCAGCAAGCTACTGGCAACTGTAAATCCCAATATGCCCATCTGGGACAAGTTTGTCTTGCAAAACCTGGGACTTTGTGCGCCTTACTCCTATGAAAAAGACAGGCTCCAAAAGGCAGTACAGTTGTATCAGAAAATTTATGAGTGGTATACAACGGAAGAGGCACTTCAAAAGCTGGCTTTCTTCAATCAGCAATTCCCCGATACCAATATTACTGATGTAAAGAAGATTGATTTCATTTTATGGGCAACACGGTAAGCGTGATGCAAATGGATTCTCTAAAAGCAGGAATAGTCTGTTTTGATAAATGTGGGTTAAGCATAACGCTCCACCTCGGCTCTCTCGCCGTGTAAAAATAGGGGGAAACTAAATACGCGGGCATGATGGAATTGGCAGACATGCAAGATTTAGGTTCTTGTGCAGCGATGCGTTGGGGTTCAAATCCCCATGCCCGCACCATAAAAGCGAAACGGTTGATGTCACTGGCTTTGCGCCAGTGACATCAACCGTTTCAGGGAAATTTTATGCAAAAATTTGCAGCTGCGGCAGACGATATCCGGCACGGTTTCAGAGCAGTTGAGCAGACCGACACCAGCCCTTGAAAACGATATCAAGAAAACAGCCAGCGCTCTTTTTGAAGTTCAAAAAGAGCGCTGGTTCTTTATTCCATCAAAGCCTGAATGTCCGCGGGCAGCTCAGACAGAAATTCATTGATTGCCCGGGCCAGCTCCTTGTTGTCCACGGCTTGTTCCACGTCATGGGTATCCGACACAATTTCCGCTATTTCGTCCAGGACAACCGCAGTCTCACCTCCGCCGCGCCTCTGCGCATGGTTAAAGTGATATCTGGCAAATGCCAGATTTCTGGTTATCTTCCCAAGGAATACAGAGAAACAATTGGGCTTATGGGGCGGCCCTTTGTGCCGGGATGTAAGTTTTTGGAAAAATTGTCGAAAATGGTTGATTTCTTTATCGCGAAATGGTACAATTCATGTAGATATTCCTTCTGGAATTTGTGCAGCCTGCACATTCATTCTGATTATTGTGGAGCGGGAAGTCATGGAGTTTCGAAACGGTTCTAAGAATCTTCTCACGGTGGAGATCAAGGAGGACATCACCTCCCGCAGCAATGCCCAGGCGGAGGCCCTGCGCCAGGCGCTGAAAAGCAGGAAAATCTTCTACCTCAACCTTATGTCCTCCCCCGGCAGCGGCAAGACAACCCTGCTGACGAAAATCCTTGCGGATTTGAAGGACCGCTACCGGATCGGCGTCATTGAGGCGGATCTCGACTCCGATGTGGACGCCAGAACCATCGCCCAGACCGGCGTCAAGGTCATTCAGATGCACACCGCCGGGGCCTGCCACATCACCTCCCAGATGTCCCGGGAGGCGCTGGATGCCCTGGGGCTGGAGGATCTGGATGTGGTGATTCTGGAAAACATCGGAAATCTGGTCTGCCCGGCGGAATTTGACACCGGAGCTGCCGTCAATCTGGTGCTGCTGTCCCTGCCCGAGGGGGACGACAAGCCCTTAAAATATCCCCTCATGTTTGAGGTTGCCTCGGCGGTGGCGGTGACCAAAACCGACGTATCCCCCGTCTTTGACTTCTCCCGGGAACGGGCCGTGGAGAACGTCCGGAAGAGAAACCCTTCTGCGCCGGTGTTTTTTACCTCTGCCCGCACAGGGGAGGGAATCGGGGCGCTGGTGGAATATCTCCGTGAAAAAATTGAAGAAGTGAAAAATGCCTGAAAACAGGCAAATTATACAGGAAACTCGGAACAAACTCTCCCCTCTGCTTTGTTCGGAGAATCCAAAATTGGAGGAAGAAAGCTATGGATAAAAACGCACGCATCTGTATCATCGGCGCAGGCCCTGCCGGAACCAGCGCGGCCATGTATCTGGAAAAGGCAGGCTATGACAACTACGTCATCTACGAGAAGAGCGGACGGGTAGGCGGCAAGTGCCTGTCCCCCATGATGGCGGTGAAGGGTAAGGACGGCAAATGGGAGGACCGCACCATCGAAATGGGCGCGGTCATGGGCTGCGAAACCTACTTCGCCGTGGCGGAGTGCGAGCAGTTCGGCGGCACCACCCACATCGGCGGCCCCGCCATGGGACGCCGGTTCATGGAAACCGACGGCACGCCCCAGAAATCTTCCAAGCTGGCCCTGCTGAAAAAGGTCATCAAAATGAATAAGCTCTCCCGCCTGCTGAACACCAAGTACAAGGGCTACGACGTCAACGGCCACCGGGGCGTCGCCCAGGGCCGCTACGAAGGTCCCTGCCCCTCTCCCGAGCTGCGCCTGCAGCACATCGAGGGCGAAAACCCCAATCTGAAGGATCTTTCCATGCCCTTCTCCGAATTTTTGAAGCTGAACAAGTGCGAGGACGCCACCCTGGTTTGGAAGGGCCCCTTCACCTCCTTCGGCTACGGCTACTTTGACGAGATCCCCGCCGCCTATGTGGTCAAGTACTTGGATGCCTTCACCGTCCGGCAGTTCCTGTCCACGGGGAAGCTGTGGACCTGGAAGGACGGCACTCAGTCCATCTGGGAGGGCGTGAACGCCCACTTAAAGCACCCCGCGCTTCTTAACAGTGAGGTCACGGGCATTGAGCGGAAGGACGACAAGGTTTACATCACCGTGAACGGGAAGGTGGAGGAGTTTGACAAGCTGATCATCTGCACGCCCCTGGAGCTATTCCTGGGCTACGGCGATCCCCGGGAGGAGGAAAAGGAGCTGTTCTCCCGGATTCAGCACAAGGAATACTTCACCATGGCCGTCCGGACCGAGGAGGGCAACTGCCCTGATATTTCCTACTACTTCTTCGAGAACATGACCAACGAGACCCGGGGACACCTGATGGTGTTCTACCACCGCTGGCCCGATGCCGACGACCAGCCTCTGGTGACCTTCACCCTGCGCAACCACGAGGGCATGGAGGACGTTCCCTTCGAGCTGGCCCGGGACACCACCCTGAAGGATATGGAAATCTGCGGCAAAAAGGTCGAGAAGGTGGAGCGGATCGACGACTGGTACTACTTCCCCCACGTGTCCTGCAAGGACTATGCCGACGGCTGGTACGACAAGGTGGAAGCCATGCAGGGCAAGGACAATACCTACTACGCCGGCGAAATCATGTCCTTCGGCGACATGGAGGAGACGGTAGAATACAGCCGGGACCTCATCCGCAGATTCTTCCAGTAATATACGTACAGCAAGTGAAACCGGAGCGGGGCCGGACGGTCCCGCCCCGCAAAAGGATGTGAAACCGTGGAAAAGGTCAGGACCATCGTTCTCGCCAAAAGCGTATTCGCGGACAATGACCGGGACGCGCAAACGCTCCGGGACTGGTTAAGTGAAAAGGGCGTGCTGCTGGTCAACGTGATGTCCTCCCCCGGCGCGGGGAAAACCACCGCCCTGGTTTCCCTGATCCGGCATCTTGCGGGACAGTACCGAATCGGGGTCATGGAAGCGGACATCGATTCCAACGTGGACGCGGTGACGGTGGCGGAGCAGACCCACTGCCCTGCCATTCAGCTCCACACCGGCGGGATGTGCCATCTGGACGCGGCCATGACATGGCAGGGTCTTAAGGAGCTGGGGGCGGAGAATTTCGACATTGTTTTTCTGGAAAACGTGGGAAATCTGGTGTGTCCCGCGGAATACGACACCGGGGCGCAGCTGAATATGACCATATTGTCCGTACCTGAGGGGGATGACAAACCCCTTAAATACCCCCTGATCTACGAAAAATGCGGCTTGGTGCTGATCAGTAAGACAGACACCCTGGCCTGGTTTGATTTTGACATAGAGCGCTGCCGGCGAAGCATCCTCGCAAGAAATCCCCACGCGCAGATCATTCCCATCTCCGCAAAGACCGGGGAAAACATGGCTTCCGCGGCGGATTACTTCCGCAGGGCAGCGAATCACTTAAAGGAGGATCGGAAATGCCAAAACAGAACAACAAAATTCTGAGCAAATTTCAGGGAGAAGAAAATCCCGACAAGCGCTACTTAAAGCTGGGCCGGAAAATTACCGACGCGGCCCCCCACAAGATCCTGGGCATTACCAGCGACGACCCGGAATATTGGGGCCTCCGAGAGGTGCTGACCCCGGAGATGTGCGACATCGGCAACAAGATGAAGCTGCGCAAGTTCTATACCTTTGAGCAGCTTGTGAAGATGAATCCGGAGGTGGAGCCCACCC
>DETX01000014.1:0-286 GCA_002362145.1 Clostridiales bacterium UBA3277 | reverse complement strand
CCTGCGGGAGCTTCTGGAGGAAATGTCCGTCATCGGCATCCTGGAATACGATTACGGCGACAACTACGACCACGACGGGGAGCTGAAAGACCGGCCCCGGATCAAGCGTTACCGTCTGCCCTTCTTCGTTCCCGGCTCGGCGGAGCTGTTCAACTCCACCGTGGAGCGGATCGAGAAGAATCCCGCCGTGGCCTCCTTCTTTGAGCGGATGACCTTCATCCCCCTGGCGGGCATCACCCAGATGATCCCTCCCGGAGGCGACGGCATCGGGATGCACGTCATCCCC
>DETX01000005.1:19307-25608 GCA_002362145.1 Clostridiales bacterium UBA3277 | reverse complement strand
GTTTTATTAGATTTTAGTATTAGCAAAAAGGAGGGGATTTTGTGGTCTGTGACTGCCATATCCACATGGTCCTGGATGGTGTGGACTGGAAACGTGCCATCGGCAGGCATTCCGCGGCGGTGGACGAAATCTGGATTCGGGGAATCCTGGAAAGATACCAAAAGCTGGGCTTTTCCTACCTCCGGGACGGAGGGGACCGCTGGGGCGCGGGGAAAAAGGCCCGGGACCTGGCGGGGGAATACGGCATCGTGTATCGGACGCCCCTGGCGCCGCTGTGCAAGGCCGGGCACTACGGAGGCTTCATTGGAACCCGGTGGGAAAATCTGGGGGAGTATGCCGCGCTGGTGGCCGGTGCCCGGCAGCGGGGGGCGGATTTTATCAAGATTATGATCTCCGGCCTCATGGACTTTGACCGCTTTGAGGTCCTGACCGAAGGAGGATTGGAGCCGGGAGAGATTGGAGAGCTCATCCACATCGCCCATGAAGAGGGGTTTTCCGTCATGGCCCATGCCAACGGGGCCCGATGTGTGGAGGCGGCGGCCCGGGCGGGGGTGGACTCCGTGGAGCACGGGGCCTATCTGGATGGGGAGGCTCTTGCCGCCATGGCGGAGGCCGGAACGGTCTGGGTGCCCACCCTGTCCACCATTGGAAATCTCCGGGGAAAGGGCCGGTTCGATCAGCGGGCGGTGGAGCAGATTTTGGAAAGCGCCCTGGAAAATGTCCGGGCCTTTGCCGCTCTGGGAGGGAAAATCGCGCCGGGGACCGATGCCGGGGCCTGGGCGGTGCCCCATGGGAGCATGACGGAGTATGATCTTCTGGGTTATGCCCTGGGGGAGGACCGGGACCGGATTTTGGAGGCGGGGATCGAAGAAATCCGGAAAAAGTTCTAAGGCGGCACCGCACAATGGGAACTGCGGTTTTCGACGGATCTTTTGCTCCATTATGCGGGATTGCCATAAAAAGCGGCGAAAGCATTGCTTTCGCCGCCTTTTTCATGGGGTCTGTAGATTCAGCTCTGAGATTACCACGTGGCCCACCAGCACATCGGAATATTGCAGACTGTGCCGCCTGGGCGGGCTGCCGGCGGCCTCTTCCACCTGGAAAATGTGGGGGTAGACGCCCACAATCTTCATTTCCCCACTGGGAATGGGGGGCCTGGCGCTTTTTAGTGTGACCTCCATGTGGACCATGGGGGAGGTCCGGTAGAGATTGGAAATCCGGGTACGAATTTGCTCCTGGGTGATCATCCTGTTTCCTCCTTGAGGAAGCTCTGATGAAATCGGTAGCCGATTTTATCAGAGTTTCCAGATACATTCCGGCTTGAATAAGGGACCGTATGCGCAGAGGTGTTCGAGCGAAGCCGAGGCTTGATATCCGGAGGATACCGGGCTGAATGCACTCTCACGGCAGGGTTGCTACAAAAATATTATAGCAGAGAAAAATGAAAATTTCCAGCTTTTTATTTTAAAAACATGATTTTGATTTTTAAGAGGGTATTCTTGAGAAAATTATAGAGTTGCAGGAGAATCGGGAATAATTGCTGGGTTAGTATTCGAAATTCTCTTGGAACTGTAGGGAAAAGATTGAAAACAACCAGATTCTTTCTAGAAAAATCCGAACAAAATTGGAAGAGATGAAAAAACGGCTCCCGGAAAAAATATGCCTGATTCAAAAAGGTTGCACCCCAGGGTGCAACCTTTTTCACTTTCGGGGGCAGGAGTGAAAGGAGGGTGCTATGGAAGATCGAAAGGGAGAATCCTTAAAAGCCCGGATTCGCACCGGGGACATCCGGCGGCAGGATGTGCTGCGGCGGCTGGCGGAGCTGGCCTTTGGTTCCGTGGGCGACTGCGTCCGGCTGACGCTGAAGCCGGACACGGACATCGCAAAGCTGGATCTGAGCCTGCTCAGCGAAATCCGCTGTACGGAAAAGGGCGGCGTGGAGCTGAAGCTGCTGGACCGGCTGAAGGTCCTGGAACAGTTGGCGGCCCTGACGGAGACGGAAGGGGATGATCTGGAGGAATTCCTCCGGTCCATGGGCAGGGAGGAATGAAGGGACTGAAGTTCTCCCCAAAGCAGCGGCAGGTCCTCACCTGGTGGATGCCCGGGTCCCCCCACGAGGGGCGGGAGGCCATCGTCTGCGACGGGGCCGTGCGGTCGGGAAAGACCCTGGCCATGGGACTGAGCTTTTTCCTGTGGGCCCAGACCTGTTTCCAGGGGAAAAAATTCGGCGTCTGCGGAAAGACCATCGGCTCCCTCCGGCGAAATGTATTGTCGGAGATCCGGCCGAAGCTGGAGGAGCTGGGCTTTCGCTGGATGGAAAAGAGGTCTGAGAATCTGGTGACGGTGCGCTTCCGGGGGCGGGAGAATGAATTTTACATCTTCGGCGGCCTGGACGAGCGGTCGGCGGATCTGATCCAAGGCATCACCTTCGCGGGGCTGCTGCTGGACGAGGTGGCGCTGATGCCCAGGTCCTTCGTGGACCAGGCCTGCGCCCGGTGCTCCGTGGCGGGAAGCAGGCTCTGGTTCAACTGCAACCCCGCCGGGCCGGGGCACTGGTTCTTGAAAACCTGGATTCAGGAGGCGGAGAAGCGGAACTGCCTGCGGCTTCACTTCACCATGGAGGATAACCCCAGTCTCACCGAGGAAATCCGCAGACGCTACGAACGGCTGTACACCGGCGTATTTTACCAGCGCTACATTCTGGGCCAGTGGGCCCAGGCCGAGGGGCGGGTCTACGACTTCTTCAGCGAGGCCATGGTGGGCACTGCTCCGGAGGGCTGCGACCAGTGGTATATCTCCTGCGACTACGGCACGGTGAATCCCACCTCCATGGGACTGTGGGGGAGAAAGGCGGGGGTGTGGTACCGGGTGAAGGAATTCTACTTCGACTCCCGGCGGGAAAAACGGCAGATGACCGACGAGGAATACGCCGGGGCATTGCAGACCCTGGCCGGAGGACGGGAGATCCGGGGCGTCATTGTGGACCCCTCGGCGGCCAGCTTCCTGGAGCTGCTCCGCCGGAAGGGGTGGCGGGTGCGCAAGGCCGACAACGACGTCCTCGCCGGAATCCGGTTGACCTCGGACTGCCTGAAATCCGGCAGGATCGTCATCTGCCGGGGCTGCGCCGACTGCCTGCGGGAGCTGGAGGAGTACGTCTGGGACCTGGGCAGTCCGGGACGGGACAGGGTGAAGAAGGAAAACGATCATGCCATGGACGATATGCGCTACTTTGTCTCCACGGTGCTGGGGGCTTCCGGGGAGGGCTTCGGGGCCTGGGCCGTGGAGCGCAGAGGTCTATGAGGAGGAAGGAGTAAACATGAAACGTTGGAAACGGAAGGAGGGGGCGGGGACGCCGACGGCGGTCTGCCAGCTCCGGGGCGGGGAGAGCCATCCCTTCGGCCTGCTGAAAAACTGCACGCCCCTGGGCGGCGGAGAGGAACGGGTGTACCGCCAGGTCCGGGAGGCCATCCCGGTGCTGGACGCGGCGGTGGGAAAGATGGTGCGGCTGTGCGGCGGCTTTGAGGTCCGCTGCAAAAACGCGGAGGCCCAGCAGAAGCTCAACGATTTTCTTGCCAATATGCCCTGCGGCCGGGGCCAGCACGGCATCGAGAGCTTTTTAAGCGGCTACCTGGACAGCCTTCTGACCTACGGCCGGGCCGTGGGGGAGCTGGTGGTCTCCGGCGGGCGGCTCCGGGCGGTGTGCTGGGGAGATGTGACGGCCCTGGAAATCCAGGAGAGGGAAGGACCCCTGGAGACGGTGATCTGGGGCCGGGATAAAAACGGGGTCATGCGGCCCCTGCCCTATCAGCATCTGCTGCTGTTTACCGCGCTGAATCCGGAACCGGCCCATCCCTACGGGGTGAGCATGTTCCGGGGGATGCCCTTTTTGGCGGACATTCTCATGAAAATCTACCACACCCTGGGCCTGAACTGGGAACGGGCGGGGAATATCCGCTACAGCGTCATCTGCAAGGGCGGGGAAAATCTGGACCCGGTCACCGCCCGGGAGCGGGGAAAGGCTGTAGCGGAACAGTGGTCCCGGGCCATGGAGGACGGGAAAAACGGCACCGTCCGGGATTTCGTGGCCGTGGGGGATGTGGACATCCGGGTCATCGGCGGGGAGGCGCCCATTCTGGATTCCCAGGTGCCGGTGCGACAGATCTTAGAGCAGCTTATTGCCAAGACCGGGCTGCCGCCCTTCCTGCTGGGGCTCAATTGGAGCACCACAGAGCGAATGAGCGCCCAGCAGGCGGATCTGCTCACCAGCGAGCTGTGGGCCCTGCGGCGGGCGGTGGAGCCGGCCATGGGCAGAATCTGCCGGACCTTCCTGGCTCTGGAGGGACTGGATGACCGGGTGGAGCTGCAATGGGACGACATTTCTTTGCAGGACATCACCCAGGAGGCCCAGGCGGAGCTGTACCGGGCCCAGGCGGAAAAGTACCGGGCGGAGGCCCGGGCGTGAGGAGGAAATGACATGAAGGTAAATAAGGAAGCCGGGGCGCAGCGCAGCGGCGCGCCCACTGAGGAGCAGCTGGAAAAGATCAACGCCCTGGCGAAGGCCGAGCTGACGGCGGAGCAGGTGTATGTGTTCTCCCTGCGGCTGTGCGACGATCAGGTGGACCGGGACGGGGAAAAATTCGACACGGAGGCGCTGCCGGAGCTCTCCCGGCTCTTTCTCGGCAAGACCGGCATCCTGGACCACCGGTGGAGCGCCGAGGGCCAGGTGGCCCGGATTTTTGAGACCCAGGTGATCCGGGAGAAGGACGTGAGCTTTATCAAGGCCTGGGCCTATATCCGCCGGGGCGGCCGGGGCGACGAGATCATTGCCGACATTGAGGCCGGAATCCGCAAGGAGGTCAGCGTGGGCTGCGCCATGGGCCGGGCGGTGTGCTCCATCTGCGGCGGGGACTACGGCACCTGCGGCCACCAAAAGGGCCACAGCTATGACGGCCAGGTCTGCTGCGCCATTTTGCGGGAGCCCATGGACGCCTACGAATTCTCCTTTGTGGCGGTGCCCGCCCAGAGGGAGGCGGGAGTAATGAAGGCCCTGGGCGGCGGAAGGGTATCCCTCAAGGACCTGGCCTGGGAGCACGGGGCCCAGGGGGAATACCGGGAGCTGGCAAAGCTGGCGGAGCTGGGAAGGCAGTACCGCCGGGAGCTGGAGGAGGCGGTGGTCCGTCTGGGGCTGAGCCTGGAGCTGGGCATTGACGCGCCGGTGCTGAGAAGCATCGCCAGGACCGCCGGGGATGAGGAGCTGGCGGCCCTGAAAAGGGCCTGGGATGAGAAGCTGGCTCAGCTGCTGCCCCCGGTGTACCAGCTGGCCGCCGACCAGGAAAAGGAGAGCCTGGACAGCGGATTTATGATTTGATCCCCGCCGGGGGACCAACGATCCGGCGGCCCCAGGGAGGAGCGCCGGGTCCCGTCTGAGGATGATCTCCAAATCCAAACGGAAATTCTGGCGGGCCGGAAGTTTGGGCTTGGATATCAGAATAAGGGAAGCTCTGATGAAATCGGCAAGAGCTGGCAACGAGAGATTTTTCTCCAGGAGAAAGTTCAGAAAGTGAAGGAATACTGGATGTATTTCTCACTTTTGGAACTGCACGGCTGGAGGAAAAGATCCGCCGTCCAGCCGCAGACGATTTATTCAGAGTTTCCTAAGCAGGCCAGCCGGTTTTCGGCGGTCAAATCATTTTTAGGAGGAATTACAAATGGGTTATGACAATCTGAAACTGGAAAAGGGTATGTACCGTCAGGAGGGCATGAGCTTTACCCAGGTGCTGGAGTCCCTGGACCCCAGCGAAAACTACCGGGGCACCGCGCTGGAGGGAACCGACGCCTTCCAGCGGCAGCTCAAGCGTTTCGGCATCCGGGCCAAGGGGGCGGGTTCCTCTCCTGTGGAAAAGTTCTTCCGCACCATGGATTCCGCGGTGCTGTTCCCGGAGTACATCGCCCGGACCGTCCGCCAGGGCATGGAGGAAAACGACATCCTGCCCGCCATCACCGCCACCACCACCGTCATCGACGCCATGGACTACCGCTCCATCTACTCCCAGCCTACGGAGGATGATCTGAAGCTCAAGGACGTGGAGGAGGGCACCGCCATCCCCGAGACTGCGGTGAAAACCAAGGAGCACCTGGTACAGCTGGGCAAGCGGGGCCGGATGCTGGTGGCCTCCTACGAGGCCCTTCGCTTCCAGAAGCTGGATCTGTTCGGCGTCATGCTGCGCCAGATCGGTGCCCACATTCAGAAGCAGCAGATCGCCGACGCCGTGAAGGTCATCCTGGAGGGTGACGGCAACGA
>DETX01000005.1:12161-18941 GCA_002362145.1 Clostridiales bacterium UBA3277 | reverse complement strand
CCTATGACCAGCTGGTGGAGTTCTGGGGCCAGTTCGACCCCTACACCATGAACACCATCCTCTGCTCCACCGGCACCATGACGAAGCTGCTGAAAATCCCTGAGCTCCAGAACCCCATGACGGGCCTGAATTTCCAGGGCACCGGCAAGCTCTCCACCCCTCTGGGCGCCCAGCTGCACCGCACCGGGGCCGTGGCCGACGGCACCATCATCGGTCTGGACAGCCGCTACGCCCTGGAACAGGTCCGGGCGGGAGATGTGCTGGTGGAGTATGACAAGCTCATCGACCGGCAGCTGGAGCGCGCCGCCATCACCGCCATCTCCGGCTTCGGAAAGATCTGCGACGGCGCGGCCAAGGTGCTGAAGGTATGACGGACTTAAGTGAACAGGTCTACGCCCAGGCCATCCAGCTGGCGGGGGACCTCTCCGAAGGAAAGCAGACCCTGCTGGGGCTTCTGTGCACCTCCGCGGCGGCCACTCTGGCCGCCCGGCTCCGGGAGGGAATCACGCCCGGGGACTGCCGGGAGAGCTTCGTGACGGCGGCCAGCTTCTTTGCCCTGGCGGCCCTGGACGGGGCGGACGGGGAGGCGGCCATTCAGGAATTCCGGGCGGGAGACCTGACGGTGAAGGAAGCCTCCGGCGGGGGCAGCGCCGCGAAGTGCCTCCGCCGGGAGGCGGAGACGCTCATGGCGCCCTATCTCACGGACCGCTTTCAGTTTCAGGGGGTGTGATATGCGCAAAACCGTGGAAAGGCTGCTGAAAAAATACGGCACGGATCTGACACTCAAGCATGAGGAGCAGCAGAGCACCCTCCGGGCCTTTTTCCGGGCGGTGAATACCCACAGCTGGCAGAGCCTGGAAAGCGAGGCCTCCCTTTTAGGCGAGGTGACCCGGGGCCAGTACGTCTACTTAGGTCCTGTGGACGGCGGCGCCCAGGAGGGGGATACCCTGATCCTGGGCGGAAAAAACTACCTGCTTCGGCGGGCGGAAGTGTACTATTTCGAAAATGAGCCGGTCTACCAGTGGGGACTGTGCGTAGAGAAGGGAGTCAACGACACATGGGGTACTCAATCCTAGAGCTGGTGCTGCGGCGTCTGCGGGAGCGGAACTTCGTGGCGGACGTGGCCTATCCCGGACAGAAATTCCCCAAGGTGGCGGGTCCTGTGGCGGCGGTCCACATTGAAAAGGTGGACAGGGCCAATCAGACCGTGACGGTGGAGGTCAACATCATCTGCCCGGCTGCCATGGGCGGAACCGAGTGCGAGATGGAGGCCCTGCGGGCCACGGAGGTGCTGCGGCTGGCGGGGGCCGTGTGCGTCCAGAACGGATGCACCTACGACGGCGTGGGACAGCTGTATGTGGTGGCCATTCTGGCCACCTTCACCGCCGTCACCGAGCCGGACAGCTGCACCGTGGGCCCGGGCTTTACGGTGTTGATCGACGAGGTGCGGCAGCCCTTTGTGGAGACGGTCTCCGCCGTGGAGACCAGCGGGGCCCAGGTTCAGTACGTTATGGGGGAGTCGCTGCCTGTGGGTGCGCCCCCCGGGAGCCAATCCTGGACCATCCGGCTGGAGGAGCGCATCCCCTCCGGAGGCGGAGAGACGACGGAACCCAACGGCCTGTTTATCCTGAGCATCGTATCCGCCCTGAAACGGGAGGACTACTACGGCTGCCGCTGGACCAGCATCAAGCGGGAGTATGACCGGAAGGGACTGCTTCGGATTCGGGAGGGCGTCGCCATGCTGCGGGAGGAGGAGTCCCTTGGATAAGATGAGCTATAAGACCTTCGTCTGGCCCCAGAACCCCACGGTGTATCAGGAGAAGTTTACCAGGGAACCCAAGTACGTAGACGGGTCCTACGATTCCATGGGGCCCCAGCGGCTGACCATCAGCGGCAGGGGAATTTTCTACGGCACCGGAGCCTTTGACGCCTACAAGCGAATGACGGCGCTGTTTACCGAGGGAACCCCCGGCAATCTGAAGCATCCCGTCTGGGGCATCCGGTACTGCTATTTTACCGGCCTGGAGCTGACCCAGGAGCCCAGGGAAAACTACGTCAGCTATGCGTTCACCTTCACCCTGGCCCAGAGCGACGGCACGGTGCCAAAGTAAAAAAACTGGACAGAAGAATTTCACCACGCCAAAGGGCCCTCCCGAAACCGGGAGGGCCCAATTTTTATGGGTTCGAAACAAATTACAGCGTCCGCAGGGCGTCAACCAAGGCGGTCTTTCCGGCGGTTTTCTCATCCTTGCGCTTGATGACCCGGGCGGGGCAGCCGGCCACCACGGTCTCCGGCGGGACGTCCTCCACCACCACGGCCCCGGCGGCCACCACGGCCCCCCGGCCCACCCGGCAGCCCTCGATGATTACGGCGTTGGCCCCGATGAGCACATCGTCCTCAATGACCACCGGTGTGGCCGAGGCGGGCTCCACCACACCGGCCAGAACCGCGCCGGCGCCCACGTGGCAGTTTTTGCCCACCGTGGCCCGGCCCCCCAGGACCGCGCCCATGTCGATCATGGTGCCTTCGCCCACCACGGCGCCGATGTTCAGAATGGCGCCCATCATGATGACGGCGTTCCTGCCGATTTCCACCTGCTCCCGCAAAATGGCGCCGGGCTCGATGCGGGCGGGGATGTCTTTCAGATCCAGCAGGGGAATGGCGGAGTTGCGGCAGCCGTTTTCGATTTCCACATGGGAAAATTCGTGGGCTGCCAGCACGGGGGACACGTCTTTCCAGTCGCCAAAGATGATTTTGCAGCCCTCCCCGGCGGGAAACTCATGGCAGTTGGGGAAGGCCACCGGGGTCTTTTCCCAGACGTAGACCTTCACCGGGGTCTTTTTTTCGGATGTGCGGATGTATTCGATGATCTGCTGAGCGTTCATGGATTGTTCTCCTTCGGATGGATTTTTCCCTATCCTACCATCTTTTTGGCCGGAACGCAAGGGACAAATTGACAAGGACCCTAAAGGCGTGGTATCATGGAGAAAATTTTCAGGAGGAAAAATCCATGCAGATCGTTCTTGACCGCCGGGCGCTGCACGCGGTTCCGGAGCTTCACAATGTCCTGCCGGAGACCATGGGCTATCTGGAAGGGGCCCTGGCCGGGCTGAACTGCCGGGTGTTCTCCCCCATGGAGGGAGCCCTGGCCGCCTGGTTCGATTTTGGCAGGGAGGATGCCATCGCCTTCCGGGCGGATGCCGACGCCCTGCCCATAGAGGAAGCCTCCGGGGCGGCCTACGCCTCCACCCATCCCGGCCGGATGCACGCCTGCGGCCATGACGGCCACATGGCCATTGTTTTGGAGCTGGCCCGGCGGCTGAATGGGAAGAAGAATCTTGCCCACAATGTGCTGCTGCTGTTCCAGCCTGCCGAGGAGACCACCGGCGGCGCGAAGGATTTGTGCGAAACCGGGATTTTTGAAAAATACAAGGTCCGGGCCATTTTCGGATTGCACCTTTGGCCGGGGCTTCCGGCGGGGGAAGTTTTCAGCCGGAAAAACGAGCTCATGGCCCGGTCCTGCGAGGTGAACGTGGACATTTTCGGCAGATCCGCCCACATCGCCAAGGCCTCCCAGGGCATCGACGCCCTGGCTGCCGGGGTGGACTTCTACCGCCGGGCGGCGGAAATGGAGGCCGCTCTGCCGGAAAACGTATTCCGGCTGCTGAAATTCGGGAAGTTTGAAAGCGGCACCGTCCGCAACGCCCTCTCCGCCCACACCAGGCTGGAGGGGTCCCTCCGGGCCTTCCAGGACGAGACCTTTGAATCGCTTGCCCGGGGCCTCCGGGACATCGGCCGGGAGATTGGGGAAAGTCATGGGGTTCGGGTGGAGATCGGGGAGAGCCTCGGCTATCCCGCCGTCATGAACCATCCGGACCTCTACGACCGGGTCCGGGAAAAAGTGTCCTTTTCGGAGCTGGCGGAGCCCTCCATGACCGCCGAGGATTTTTCCTGGTATCAGAGGCGGCTGCCGGGGCTGTTTTTCTTCCTGGGCCTGGGGGATGTCCCGGCCCTGCATACGGCGGATTTTGATTTTGACGACGGGCTCCTTGTAAAGGGAGCGGACTTTTTTGAACGACTGGCGGAGGCGGAACTATGATCCCACTGAACAGAAATTTGGCTTCCCTGCAGCGCAGCGCCATCCGGGTCTACACCAACCTGGCCCGGGAGACTCCGGACTGCGCCATGCTCACCATCGGCGAGCCGGACTTTGACACCCCCCAGGCCATCAAGGCCGCAGCGGCGGCGGCCCTTACCCGGGGCCAGACCCACTATGCCCCCAACCAGGGCACGGAAAAGCTCCGCCGGGCCATTGCCGATTACGAGACCCGCCGGGGGCGGGCCACGGCCCCGGAAAATGTGCTGGTCACCATCGGGGCCTGCCAGGCGCTGTTTACGGCGCTGCTTGGCATTTTGAATCCCGGGGAGGAGGTCATTGTGCCCACGCCGGGCTTTGGGCTCTATGAGACCATCGCAACCATCGCCGGGGCAAAGACCGTCCGCCTGGACGTGACAAAGACCGGCTTTCAGATCGACGAAAAGGCCCTTCTGGCCGCCGTCACCCCCAGAACGAAGGCCATCGTGATCAATTCCCCCTGCAACCCCACCGGGGTGGTGTTCAGCCGGGAGAGCCTGGCCGCTGTGAAGCGGGCGGTGATGGGCAGGCCCATTTTCGTCATCTGCGACAATGTCTACCAGCAGCTGAGCTACTGCGGAACCTGCCCGGACCTGAGCCTGGACGGGGAGCTCCGGGACCAGGTGATTCTCTGCCAGAGCTTCTCCAAGCCCTACGCCATGACCGGCTGGCGGGTGGGGTATCTGATCTGCCCGGACTATGTGATGGAGCGGCTGCTACTGCTCAGCGCGGCGGAGATCACCGCCGTGCCCACCTTTTTGCAGGAGGCGGCCGTGGAGGCTTTGAAGGAGGACCCGGAGCCCATGCGCCGGGTCTACGAAAGCCGCCGGGACTTTGTCTGCCGCCGCCTAAAGGAGATGGGGCTGAGCTTCCCCGAGCCCCGGGGGGCCTTCTATGTATTTCCCGGCATCGAACAATACGGCATGACCTCCGCCGATTTCTGCACCCGGATGATCCGGGAGGGGAAGGTGGCCGCCGTCCCGGGGAGCTGCTTTGGGGCGGAGGGATATCTCCGGCTGTCCTACTGCGTATCCGACGAGACGCTGAAAACGGCCCTGGACCGGATGGAGACCTTTCTCAAAACCCTTTCCTGAATTTTTGCCCGCTTCCCTCTGGAAGCGGGCTTTTTCAAAAAATTTTTTCAAAGGGAGAAAGATTTCTCCCCAAAATCCCTCTATTAGGGTGAGGAACCAATTTCAGGAGGTGACCGATATGGATGACCAGGAAATTATCAAGCTGTACTTTCAGCGCAGCGAGGAGGCCATTACCCAGACCGACCGGCGCTACGGACGGCGGCTGTTCGTGCTGGCGGACCGGATCGTGCACAACGCCGAGGACGCAGAGGAGAGCGTCAGCGATACCTACTTTAAGGCGTGGCAGACCATCCCGCCCCAGAGCCCCAGCCGCTTTTTCGCCTATCTTGCGAAAATCTGCCGGAACTTCGCCCTGGGCAGGCTGGACTGGCGCGGCGCTGAAAAGCGAAAGGCCGAGGTGGTGAGCCTGACGGAGGAGATGGCATTGTGCATCCCAGACAGATGCCGGGAGGCGGAGCTGACCAGTCAGGAGCTGGGGCGGCTCATGAACGCCTTTCTCGGCACCCTGACCAAAGAAAACCGGATGGTCTTTTTGCGCCGGTACTGGTACGTGGACACCGTGGCGGAGATTGCCGCCCGGTACGGCATTACGGAGAACGCCGTGAACACCCGGCTCCACCGGACCCGGGAAAAGCTCCGGGAATACTTAAAAATGGAGGGGATCGCCGTATGAATGGCAGGGATATCTTTTTGGGCCTGAGCTATATCGACGGAAAGTACGTCGAGGAAGCGGAATTCGGGGTCTTCACGCCGGAGAAGGAGGAGCGGGCCAAACCCCGAAAGCCCAAGTGCCTCCGCCGTCCGCTGCTCATCGCCGCCATTGTGGCCCTGACGGCCCTGCTGGCGGGCTGCGCCGTGGCCTATGCCCTGCATTTGCAGGATTTGAGGCTGGGCACCCGGGAATTTCAGGTGGACATCTGGAACGAAGAGGAGCAAGTCTCGAAAACCGAGACGGTGACCCAGAACGTCTTTTCCCTCACCGGCATCACCGGCTCTCCCGGTTATCAGGCGGCCAAGGAGTGGTTCGACTTCACCCAGAGCTACGACCCGGACCATAAGATTCTGGCCTCTCTCTGGGGAAATGTCCCCGAGTATCCCGGCTACGAGGGCTACAACCTCTACAGCCAGGAGATGGTGGACAAGGTGGACGAGATTGTGACAAAGTACCATTTGAAGCTGGATGGTCCGGCCCTGGCCAGCTCCTCCCCCCGGGCCACCTACCGGTATCTGGGCATCGAAAGCGTCTTAAATCCCGGCACCACCGCCCAGGCCCGGGAGCCCGGCCTGGGGTGGTATACGGAGGCGGGCCACTTCTACACCAGCTTTGATTTGCAGCTGGGGGAGGAGACCGGCTGGGAAACCCGGGTGCCCTGCGACTATGAAATCCGGCCCAAGGACTGCTTCTTCACCCAGACCCTGGACATCGATGACTCCGTGGACTGGAAGGAGTGGAACTACGAGACCGCTGCCGGAGACCAGGTCCTCATCCTGCGCTCGGAGGACTATTGGGCCGGCTGGATTCTCTGCGACCGGTCCGACGCTATGGTGGC
>DETX01000005.1:0-11869 GCA_002362145.1 Clostridiales bacterium UBA3277 | reverse complement strand
CCCCATGACCGAGCGGCAGATCGAGCAGCTGGCGGATGCCATCAACTTTGGCCTGGTGCCGAAGCCCGGCGACCCGGCCCTGCTGGATGAAACCGCCAATGTGGATACCTCTGTCTGGACCCAGACCAGCAACGGCGTCACGGTGAAGTTAAAAAAGGCGGAGACCGACGGTCTCACCGTCCGCCTCCATCTGAGCATCACCGCCTCGGAGGGGGTGGAGCTTCCCCAGGAAATCCTCCCCGGCCAGGCAAAATACCTTTCCTTTGGCTTGGCGGACTTTGGGTCCAGCTTTGGGCCCACGGAAGAACGAAAGCTCTTCCTGGGAGGCGGCAGCGGTTACGTGGTCAATGACGGCGACGGGAAAGGGAACACGGCCGATTACATCCTCTCCGACTGCACCATATACGAGGACGGGGAGAGCTTCCGCCCCGGGGATGTGTGGAATTTCTCCGCCGATGGGCTCAAGGTGATTCAGTGGAATGAAAAGCTGGCCCAGTTTGACTACCTCTGGGAACAGGAAGGAAACTGGTCCTTTGACATCCCCTTCGAAAGATGTGACAGCGACTGCCGGGAGCTCCAGTTCGTCTCCGAGCCCCTGACCACCTCCGCCTGCACAGGCTGGGCGGCCGACGGCTCCGGCGACGATGTGATTGGAGATGTGACGGTCACCTCCCTGGGCCTCCGGCGCTACACCGTCAATCTGACCACGGAGGGCATTGAGGAGAACGGGAGGGTCCGGCACCCCAGCTGTGACTTCTACTCTCCCCAGAACGGCCAGTACTCCTATATCGTCATGAAGGATGGGAGCCGGCAGAAGTTGCAGCTGTCCAACCAGCAAATAGAGCTGGCCGAGCCCGTGGACCTGGACCAGGTGGATCACATTCTCCTCATGGACGGCGCCAAGCTCTATCCTGTGGAATTGCCCTGAAATAAGCCAACACCAAAGCCCTCCGGTTTCCCGGAGGGCTTTATTTGCCCAAAGATCAAAAACCCCATTGCATATGCCGTTGGGATTTGATAAAATAGAGAGAAAAGAGGGGAGGCCCGTCATGGAAAAGGAAGATACCATTGCCGTCTTTGATTCCGGCGTGGGAGGCATCAGCGTCCTGCGGCATCTGCGGCGGCTGCTCCCCGGGGAGCGCTTTCTCTATTTCGGCGACTCCGCCAACGCCCCCTACGGCACCCGCTCCACCGGGGAGGTCCGGGCGCTGACCCTGGCGGCGGCGGAAAAGCTCATGACCATTGCCCCCCTGAAGGCCCTGGTTTTGGCCTGTAACACCGCCACCGCGGCGGCGGTGGAGGATTTGCGGGCGCGCTGGCCGGAGCTCATTGTCATCGGCATCGAGCCGGCATTGAAGGTGGCGGCGGACCACTTCCCCGGGGGCCGGGTGGGGGTCATGGCCACGGCGGTGACCCTCCGGGAGGAAAAATTCGACCACCTGCTCCACCGGTTCGAAGGGGGCTGCACCGTGGCGAAGATTCCCGCCCCGGGCCTGGTGGAGCGCATCGAGGCCGGGCAGACCCAAGGGCCCCAAATCCAGGCGCTGCTGCACGGCATCCTGGACCCCTATGTGGGGAAGCTGGACGCCCTGGTTTTGGGCTGCACCCACTATCCCTTCGTGTCGAAAACCATCGGAGAGATTCTGGGGCCGGGGACGGCCCTTCTGGACGGCGGCGAGGGCACTGCCCGGGAGACCCGGCGGCGTCTGGCGCTTTCCGGGCTGCTGGAAAACGGCCGGGGCAGCGTCACCATGCTCAACAGCGACCCGGAGCGGCTGGCCCTTTCTCAAAAACTGCTGGAACTATAACGGGAGGGAAACGCTATGGAACCGAAAACTCTGGTCATCGGCATCGCCGGAGGCACCGGCAGCGGCAAGACGACCCTGATGAAGCGTCTCATCGAAACCTTTTCCGATGAGGTCACGGTGCTCAGCCACGACAACTACTACCGCCGTCACGACGATCTTACTTACGAGCAGCGCTGCGCCCTAAACTACGACGAGCCCGCCTCCCTGGAGACGGATCTGATGGCCCGGCACCTGGAGGCCCTGCGCCGGGGGGAGAGCATCGAGTGTCCGGTTTACGATTTCACCATCCACAACCGGTCCGACCAGACCATTACGGTGGTGCCCAAAAAGGTCATCATCGTGGAGGGCATCCTGATTTTCACCGACAAGGAGCTCCGGGATCTGATGGACATCCGGATTTTCGTGGACACCGACGCCGATGTGCGGCTCTGCCGCCGGATCAAGCGGGACGTAAATAAGCGGGGCCGGACCCTGGAGAGCGTCCTGACCCAGTACCAGCAGACCGTGAAGCCCATGCACGAGCAGTATGTGGAGCCCAGCAAAAAATACGCCGACATTGTGGTCCCCGAGGGGGGCAAGAACCTGGTGGCCCTGGACATGATCGTGGGCCGCATCCGGCGGCATTTGGAGGAAACATGAAGTTTGAAAGCCTGATTTTCGACATCGACGGGACCCTCTGGGATTCCCGGGCCCTGGTGGCGGAGGGGTATAACCGCCAGCTTCGGGCGGAGGGGAAGGAGCAATACTGTGTCACCGCCCAGGAGCTGCGGCCCCTCTTCGGAAAGGTCATGACGGAGATTGCCGACTGTCTCTTCCCGGACCTGCCGCAGCAGGAGCGGTACGCCCTGATGGACCGGTGCATGAAAACGGAAAACCGGTACCTGCACGCGAATCCCTGCCGAATCGGCTATCCCCAGGTTCCGGAGACCCTCCGGGAGCTCTCCAAGACCCACCGCCTGTTCATCGTCAGCAACAGCCAGCGGGGCTATCCGGAGCTGTGCATGGAGAAGCTGGGCATCGGCCCCTATATCGGGGGGCACCTCTGCTTCGGCGACACCGGCACCAGCAAGGGAAAGACCATCCGCGCCCTGATGGAGCAATACGGCATCCAAAGCTGTGCCTATGTGGGAGACACCCAGGGGGACCTGGAAGCCACCGAGGAGGCGGGAATTCCCTTCCTCTGGGCGGCCTATGGCTTTGGAAATCCCGCCCGGTGGGATGGGAAAATTCAGAATTTTCAGGAGCTGCTGACCCTGCTTTCCTAGGGCGGGTTATTTGCTCTGTTGGCATATTAAAAATACAATTTTCAAAATGAAAGGAAGTTTTTACCATGATTCTCTGCCCCTACAAAGACCTGGGCCGTTACGCCCCCGTGATTCCCGGCCTGGAGGAGGCTATGCAGGCCGTGGCGGCCATGAAGCAGTGGACCCCCGGCACCATCCATCTGCCCAGCGGCAACCGCATTCTGGTCCAGGATATCACCCTCAAGCCCACCGAGGGGGCCCTGTTTGAGGCCCACCGGGACTATCTGGACGTGCAGTACATCGTCGAGGGCGAGGAGACCGTGGGCTGGGCCCCTCTGGACAATGTGACCCCGACGGTGGAATTTAACACCGAGAAGGACATTGGCCGCTACACAGGCCAGGCCCAGTTCATTCGCATCCCCGCCGGCACCTGCTATGTGGCCTACCCGGAGGATGCCCACATGCCCGGCGTGACCCTGGATGAGGAAAAGCCCGCCCGGAAGCTGGTCTTTAAGCTGAAGCTGTGAGCATCGGCATTGACACCCGCTGCCTTCTGTGCCACATGGAGCGGAACCTGGAGCTGGCGAGAACCCTGGGCACCGAAGAAGAGGCCATGGCGTTTGCCCGTGACCTGATGAAAATGTACCTGGACGCGCCGGAGGGGGTCAGCTCTCCCTGGTTCGGTCCCCAGACGGCGGCGCTGCTCCATGACCGCTACGGCCTGCCCATCGACCGCTACCGCCAGGAAAAGCTGGATTCCAACGCCTTTGTCCTGGCAAGGCTGCCCCTCATCCGAGAGAAGGTGGCGGCGGCCCCGGACCCGGTGCTGGCCGCCCTGCAATTTTCCATTCTGGGAAACTATCTGGATTTCTCCGCCCTCCGGGGAAACGTGAGCTTTGAGAAGCTGGAGGAGATGCTCAGTGGGGCCCGGGACATGGTCCTGGACGAGGAAACCTACCGCGCCCTCCGGGCGGATCTTAAAAAGGGCGGAAGGCTGTTGTATCTGACGGACAACGCCGGGGAGATCGGCTTCGACCGGGTTCTGGCGGAGACCATCCAGGATTTCTTCCCGGATTTGGAGATCACCTTCTGCGTCCGGGGCGGCATCACCCAGAACGACGCCACCCGGGAGGATGCCGCCGCCGTGGGCATTCCCTTCCCGGTGATTGACAACGGTAACCTTGTGGCTGGCACCCAGCTGGATCTGCTGAGCCCGGAGGCGAAGGAGGCGCTTTATGGCGCCGACGTCATCATGGCCAAAGGCATGGCCAACGTGGAGACCATGCTCGGCTGCGGGTTGAATGTGTACTATGCCTTCTTAGTCAAATGTCCCCGGTTTGAAAGACGGTTTTCCGTCCCTCTGTTCACCCCTCTGCTGGTCCGGGAACGGAGCTGAAAAACAAACGACGCGTCTCCCAATGATTGGGAGGCGCGTTTTTGTGGGAAGAGCGGGGAGTTATGCGCTGGGGTTGCTGGCGTCAAAGACGACCCGGTTGGAGGTCCAGTAGTTGCTCAGATATTCCACTTCCACCACGGAGGCCCCGTCGGGGACTTCAAAGGTCACCGTACCCTTGGCTTTCCGCCCGGCAGAAAGGGTGGCGCTGAGGTTGTCCTCCCGGAAGAAGGCATCCGTGCAGGCAATGCCATCGGCATAGCAGTCGAAACTGAAGGAGGAGACGTTCTGATCAGAGGTCAACAGGTTTTCAAACTCGAATTCACAGGTCACATAGTGGCAGCCCTCCTTCGCTGTGATAAACTGGTTGTTGCTGCTGTCCAGGAAGCAGGAGAGGTAGGCAATGCGAAGATAGGGAGATTCCACACTCTGGCCCACGGAACAGGCGTCGGCAGTGGCTTCCGCACCGTGGGCCAGGGTTAGCCCGGAATCCAGCTCGCCTTCGTAGGCGAATTTGATTTTCTTGTCGGAGAAAACATTCTCGGTATACTCCACCTCAAGCTCCTGGGCGTCGGCGGGGACCTCAAAGTAGACGCATCCGGAAGTGGAACGCCCGGCGGACAGGGTGGCAGAAAGGGTGTCCTCATCAAAATACTTCATCTGCGCATTGTAGCCATCGGCATAACATTCAAAATTATAGAAGGAGACGCTGGCATCGGAGAATGTGGAAGTGTTCACAAAAGCGAATTTCAGGAAGATAAACCGATTCCCCTGGGCTGGCTGCATGAACTGGTTGCCGCTCTGGTACTCCCCGCTGGCAAGGTAGGTGATTTCCAGATCTCCGGATTTCACCGTGTCGCCCACCTGATAGAATTCCTTCTGGGGCGGGGTTGTCTCTGTGGCAGTGGTTTCCGTCACTGTGCCGGTTTCGCTTTCAATTTTGGTGGGGACGTTGACCTGGCCACTGGACGTCTTGGCTTCGCCAGAGGAGCCAATCGCTGTCAGCAGCAAAATGACAATCACGACCCAAAACCATACCCGCTTAAAAATGGGCTTTTTGTTTTTGGCTCCGCAGTGGGGGCAGCGCTTTGCGCTTGACGCAATGGTCTGCCCGCAGGATTTGCACGGTACGAGTTTTCCCTTGCCCGTGTTGGGCTTTTTGTTGGTGTCCATAGATACACGCCTCTTTCTCTTGAGAATTTAAAGAAATAGCTTCCTTGATTATATATCTTTATTTTCCCAACGTCAATAGAAATAGAGCATTAAATTCCGTAATAATCGCCATCCATAGCATTATACTATATAGAAAGCGGAGGTGTGACGAAATGGAGTACGCGGAATGGATTCCCGAGCGGGTGGCTCAGCTTCGGCTGGGCAAGGGCGTGTCCGCCCGGGACATGAGCCTGAGCCTGGGGCAGAGCGAGAGCTATATCAACAAAATCGAAAATCACCGGGCCCTGCCCTCTATGATGGGCTTTTTGTATATCTGCGAATACTTCGGCATCACCCCCCGGGAGTTTTTTGACACCGGAACCGCCGCTCCGGAGAAGATGGGGGAGCTTGTCCAGGCGGCCCGGAAGCTCACGCCCAGCCAGGCGGACCACGTGCTCCAGATCATCCGGGACATTACGGAATAACGAAAGCTCCCCGCCAGGCGGGGAGCTTTTGCAGTCCGGGGTGCCGAAAACCCCAACCCAGACAAACAGCCCGCCGAAGAAATTCGGCGGGCTGCTGCTTTTTAAAATTTTCGATTGTCATTTTTCTCGTTGAAGCTGCCTTCAAAGGCGATGATCAGTCCGCCGGACTCGGCGTAGAAGCTGCACAGCGCCGTGGTGGGCTCCAGACGGAACCTGGCATTGGGGAATTCCGCCAGCAGCGCCTCCCGGAAGCTCTCCGCCGCCTCGTCGGCAAAGCAGTGGGATACCCGGATGATGTTCCCGTCCTGGAAGCCCCGCTCCCGGATCATGTCCACCAGGAGCCGGGTGGTTCTGCGGTGGCCCCGGGGCTTGTGGCACAGGGCCAGCTCTCCGCCCTCGGCGTCGCCTGCCACCCGGATGCCCAGCATCCCGGCGATTTTGGCCACGGCGGGGTTTAAGCGGCCGTTCCGGGCCAGGTTCATCACGGATTCCAGGCAGAAAAGGGTGTGCAGGGTGTTCTGATAGGCCAGGACCTTGTCCCGGGTGGTCTCAAAATCATCCCCGGCGGCCTCGCAGGCGCGGATCTTCTCCGCCAGCAGCATGAGCTGAGGCCCGGCGGACAGGGAATCTATGACGCAGACCCTGCGCTCAGGGTGGGCCTCCATGTAGTCCTGGGCGGCCTGGAAGGCGGCGTTATAGCTGCCGGACAGATGCTTGGTGATGGTGATGGCAAAAACCTCTTCGGCGTCGCCGAAGGCATCCAGCCACTCCCCCACATTGGGGCAGGAGGAGCCGGACTTGCCCTTGTGGCCGCGCAGATCCTCCACCATGGCGGCCACGTCCAGGGCCGCGTTGTCCACATATTCCTTCTCCACCATGATCTTCATGGGAACGGAGGCATAATTTTCATTTTCCAGCGCCAGGACGTTGGAGGAAGAGTCTGTCACGATCCGATAAGCCATTTCGAACCCTCCTGAGTTTCTATGATCGGTTACATCGGTTTTTTAATATCCGATGATATTATATCAGCAACCCGATAAGAAGTCAAGAATATCTTAAAATAAGTTTTCAGTGTTGACTTTTGGGGAGAAATTCGCTATAATGCTACCAGGTGATGCATATGAAACAGGAACCGGAACGTTCCTTTGAAGAGGTGGTCCGCGCCTTCCGTCTGCCCCGGTATCAGGAGATTCCCGACGTGGGGCTGTACCTGGAGCAGGCGGCCAAATACATCGGCGGCTTTCTGGACCCCCTGGAGGGCTACTCCCTGACGCCGTCCATGATCAGCAACTATGTGAAAAAAGGGCTGATTCCCAGCCCGGTAAAAAAGCGCTACGACCGGGACCGGCTTGCCTATCTTCTCTTTGTGGCCATCGGCAAGAGCGTATTGTCCCTGGACGCCCTGGGGGATTTCATGGAGATCCAGAAAAAGACCTACGCTTTGGAGCAGGCCTACGACTATTTCTGCCGGGAATATGAAAAGGTGCTCCAGTTCACCTTTGAGGTCCGGGACCTGATGGACAGCGACGGAGAGGAGACTTCTCCGGAGAAGCGGCTGTGCTACACCTGCGTGGTGGCGGCGGTCCAGAAGATCTATCTGGAAAAGAGCCTGCGCCAGATGGTGGAAAAATACGCCAGCGACGAGCAGGCGGGGTAAAAGAAATAACGAAGCCGCCGGGCATTTGCCCGGCGGCTTTGCTTATGCGGGGATGGTTACCGGCTGCCCTGGTCGTAGGGAATGCCCTCGGCCTTGGGGGCCCGGGACTTTTTCGACGTGAAGGCCAGGACGGCCAGGGTGACCAGGTACGGAAGCATCCGGTAGAGGTGGGAGCTGATGCCCAGCTCTGCCAGCAGATACACCCCGTCGCCGTTGAGGTCCAGGGTGGCGTAGGCGGCGGAGATGCACTTGAAGAGACCGAACAGCAAGGAGGCGGCGGCAATGTTGCCGGGCTTCCAGTTGCCGAAGATCATGACGGCCAGCGCCAGGAAGCCAAAGCCTGCCACATCGCCGTTGGCGGTGCAGTTGGCGGTGGTCAGGGAATAGACGAAGCCGCCCATGCCTGCCAGAGCGCCGGAGATGGTGGTGCCGGCGTAGCGCATTTTGTAGACGTTGATGCCCAGACTGTCCGCCGCCTGGGGATTTTCACCGCAGGAGCGGAGCCGCAGGCCGAAGCGGGTTTTGTAGAGCAGGACGGACAGAAGAATGAAAATGAGGATGCAGACATAGGTGGCCAGATAGACCTTGTTGAGGAAGGTCTCCCCGAGGAAGCCCAGCTGGGTGTTCTTGTCGATGCCGAAGGTGGATTTTTTCAGCATGAACCAGGAGGCGGCGTCGCCGGTGGTCATTTGCAGGGTGTTCTGGTTGGCAAGAACCCGGACCAGGAACAAAACCAGGGCGGGGGCCATGAGGTTCAGGGCGGTGCCGCCGATGGTCTGGTCCGCCTTCAGGTTGATGGAGGCGAAGGACAGCAGCAGCGAAAAGACCGCGCCCATGACCGCCGCCGCCAGCATGGCAAGAAGCTCCAGGCCCTGCAAGGTGAGCCAGTTTCCCCGCATGGCGGCCTGGGTGAACAGGGAGACAGACTGCATACTGCGCACGAACAGCACGCCGATGAAGGCGCCGAAGATCATAATGCCCTCCAGGGCCAGGTTGATGATGCCGCTGCGCTCGGCAAAGACACCGGCCAGGGCCACGATCATCAGAGGCACGGCGTACAGAAGGGTCTGCTGGATGAGGAACGTCATGCCGTCTCGCCTCCTTTCTCGGGTTTGACGTCAGGCTTTGGGGGCTCCGCGTTGGCGTTGGCAGCGCCGGACTTCTGCTTCCCGTTCAGCCACATCCGGATGACCAGGGAGAAGGCGCTCAGGTAGACAATGACGGAGATGATGACGTCAGTGATGTACTCATTGTAGGCGGTGTAGCCGGTGAGCTGCTGGCCCACGATGTCCAGCATGGCCATGAAGGTGGCGGTGAAGATGACGCCGATGGGGTTGCTCACGGCCAGCAGCGCCACGGGGATGCCGTTAAAGCCCGCCGCGGGGAGGGACTGGTAGGTGGACCAGTAGAACTCGGTGTTGCCGGAGAGCCAGTACAGTGCGGCGCCGCCCCCGGCCAGAGAACCGGCGATGGCCATGGAGAGGACGATGTTGCGCTTGTCGTTGATGCCCGCGTACCGGGCGGCGTGGCGGTTGGAGCCGCAGGCCTTGAGCTCATAGCCCAGGGTGGTCTTGTTGAGCAGAATGTACATGGCGATGGCGATGGCAATGGCAAGCAGAATGCCGGCGTTGATCTGGGAACCGGGGAACAGCTTGTCCAGGCCCAGCTTGGGGGTGGCGACGCCGTTGTAGGTGGTCTTGAAGATGTAACCGGCCTTGGTGTTTTCCACCGTGTTTTTAAAGCTGCTGGCATCGAAGGCCCAGGTGACGATGTTGGCCGCCAGCCAGTTGGTCATGATGGAGGCCAGGACTTCGTTGATGTTGAGGAAGGCCTTCAGGGCTCCCGGAATGGCGCCCCAGGCGGCCCCCGCCAGGCAGCCTCCCAAAAACGCCAGCACCCAGATGATCCCTGCGGGAACCTGGCTGCTGGGGATGCCCAGAGCGATCATCAGGCTGGCCAGGGTGCCCATGAGGTACTGGCCCGGCGCGCCGATGTTGAACAGGCCTGTTTTGTAGGCCACGGCCACGGAAAGACCCGTCATAATCAGCGGGGTGGCCCGGAAGAACATATTGCCCAGGGACTGGGCGTTGTAGCCCCAGGTCAGCTGGCCCGCGGCGTTGCGGCCGGTGGAGAGAATGCCAATGAAAATCAGCCGGACGCCGTCCCAGATGCCGGAGGCGGAGATGGTATTCTTGGTCAGGCCTACGATGATTACCACAATGATGCCCACGAACAGGCCCACCAGAATGGAGATGAGGGAGGAGAGCACTTTTTTCGTGGCGTCCCTGTGGTAGAGGTTCAGCAGACTGTTTTTCATGCCGTGGCCCCTCCTTTCTGATTCCGTTTGGCACCGGCCATGTAGAGGCCCAGCTCCTGGGGGGTGGTGGTCTTGGGGTCCAGCTCGCCCACAATCTCGCCTTCATACATGACGAGAATCCGGTCCGCCAGATTCATGACCTCGTCCAGCTCCAGAGAGATGAGGAGCACCGCCTTGCCGGAGTCCCGCTGGGCGACAAGCTGCTTATGGATGTATTCGATGGCGCCCACGTCCAGGCCCCGGGTGGGCTGGACGGCGATGAGCAGGGGATTTTCCCGGTCCAGCTCCCGGCCGATGATGGCCTTCTGCTGGTTGCCGCCGGACATACTCCGGGTGATGGTGGCCCCGCCCTGACCGCTGCGGACATCGTACTGGGCGATGATCTCGTCGGCGTAGCTGCTGACGGCCTCCCGCTTGATAAAGCCCAGGTGCTGGAACCGGGCCTCCCGGAAGGATTGGAGGACGATGTTATTGGCCAGGGTGTCGTCCAGTACCAGGCCGTACTTGTGCCGGTCCTCGGGGATGTGGCTGATGCCCGCCTGGCTCCGGCGGTGGATGCTGGCTTTGGAAATGTCCTTCCCGCAGAGCTTTACGGTACCGGCGGAGGCCTTTTCCAGGCCCGTCAGGCCGTAGACCAGATCCGACTGGCCGTTGCCGTCGATACCGGCCACGCACACGATCTCCCCGGCGCGGACCTGGAAGGACACGTCGTGGACGGCATTTTTCTTGCTGGTCTTGGAGGGAACGGTGAGGCCCTCCACCTCCAAAATGACGTCCTCGGGATGGCTGGGGCCCTTCTGGATTTGCAGCTGCACGGGCCGGCCCACCATCATGTTGGACAGCTCCTGTTGGTTGGTGTCGGCGATGTTCACGGTGCCGATGCACTTGCCCTTGCGCAATACCGTGCACCGGTCGGCCACGGCCATGATTTCGTTGAGCTTGTGGGTGATGAAGAGAATGGACTTGCCCTCTTTGGCAAAGCCCCGCATGATCTCCATCAGCTCGTCGATCTCCTGGGGGGTCAGCACGGCGGTGGGCTCGTCAAAAATGAGAATCTCGTTGTCCCGGTAGAGCATCTTGAGAATCTCCGTCCGCTGCTGCATACCCACGGTGATGTCCTCCACCTTGGCGTCCAGATCTACGGCCAGATGGTACTTTTCGGAGAGAGCCTGGACCTTCTGCCGGGCGATGCTTCTCTGGAGGAAGCCCAGCTTGGTGTCCTCGGCGCCGAGGATGATGTTGTCCAGCACGGTGAACACGTCCACCAGCTTAAAGTGCTGGTGCACCATGCCGATGTGCAGGGCGGTGGCGTCGTTGGGGTTGTGGATTTTTACTTCCTGGCCGTTTTTCTTGATGACGCCCTGTTCCGGCTGATACAGGCCGAACAGAACGCTCATCAGCGTGGATTTACCGGCGCCGTTCTCGCCCAGCAGGGCGTGGATCTCGCCCTGCCGGAGCTGGAGCGTGATATCGTCGTTGGCGACAATGCCGGGGAACTCTTTTCGAATATGGAGCATTTCGATGATATAATCGGGTTCCATAGGTGCCCTCCTTCCCGTGTATTACACCCTGTTATTATAATATGCCCGGGGGCAAATTGCAAGAAAAGAGTGGGGAAATCGACAACTTTTCCCGCCGGGAAGAGAAGGCTCTTGGGGGAATCCCCCAAAAGGCTGAGGCGGCGGGGATAAAAAGATCCGGCAGACACTTTCGTGCCTGCCGGATCGGTGGTTAGGATGCTTATGTAGCTGCTTACACCAGAGCGGCGGTGATGATGGCCATCTTGTAGACCTCGTCGGCGTTGCAGCCGCGG
>DETX01000102.1:25953-26828 GCA_002362145.1 Clostridiales bacterium UBA3277 | reverse complement strand
GTGGGCCGGATGACCTGCTCCACAATCTGCCCGGAACGGGTGGACTCATACTCTCCGGGGGTGGCGGAGACGTAGATGACCTGATTGATTTTCTCGTCGAATTCCGAGAAGGTCAGGGGGCGGTTATCGTAGGCCGAGGGCAGGCGGAAGCCGTAATTTACCAAAGCGTCCTTCCGGCTCCGGTCCCCGGCATACATGGCCCGGCACTGAGGCAGCGTCACGTGGCTCTCGTCAATGAACATGAGAAAATCCTCTGGGAAATAGTCCAGGAGCGTGGTGGGCGGGGTGCCGGGGGCCCGGCCCTGGATGACCCGGGAGTAGTTTTCGATGCCGTTGCAGAAGCCAATCTCCGTCATCATCTCCAAATCGTAGGCCGTCCGCTGGGCGATGCGCTGGGCCTCAATGAGCTTGTTCTCCGCCCGGAATTTTTCCACCTGGGCATCGCACTCCTGGCGGATCTCCCGCATGGCCCGGTTAAGCTTCTCCTTGGAGGCCACATAGTGGCTGGCGGGGTAGATGGCCACATGGTCCAAATACCGCTCGGCAATGCCGGAGACGGCGTTGATCTCGCTGATTCTGTCCACCTCGTCGCCGAAAAACTCCACCCGGATGGCCCTGCCGGACCAATAGGCGGGGTAAATTTCCAGGGTGTCCCCCCGGAGGCGGAACTTATTCCGGGAGAAGTCGATGTCGTTGCGCTCATAGCGGATCTCCGCCAGCTTTCTGAGCACATCGTCCGGGGGATACTCCTGGCCCACCCGGAGGGAGATGACCATGCTTTTATAGTCGATGGGGTCGCCCAGGCCGTACAGGCAGCTCACCGAGGACACTACGATCACGTCCCGCCGCTCGAACAGCGCCGAGGTGGCGCTGTG
>DETX01000102.1:21967-25653 GCA_002362145.1 Clostridiales bacterium UBA3277 | reverse complement strand
CGCAGGCGGTCGATCTCCTCGTTGACGGCGGCGTCCTTCTCGATGTAGGTATCGGTGTGGGCAATGTAGGCCTCGGGCTGGTAGTAATCGTAATAGGAGACAAAATATTCCACGGCGTTGTTGGGGAAGAACTCCCGGAACTCGCTGCAAAGCTGGGCCGCCAGGGTTTTGTTGTGGGCCAGAACCAGGGTGGGGCGGTTCAGCTTTTCGATGATGGAGGCCATGGTGAAGGTCTTGCCGGAACCGGTGACGCCCAGCAGCGTCTGCTCCCGCAATCCCCAATCCACGCCGTTTGCCAGGGCGGTGATGGCCTCCGGCTGGTCGCCGGAGGGCTTATATTCGGATACGAGCTTAAATTGATCCATACATTCTCCCATCAGCGGGCAGCGCCCGTCCACTTATTTCTACATACGTTCACCAGGTGATGATAGCCAATGCCCAGGCCGCAGGAGATCGCCGCCAGGGCGAACCATTTTGTGTTCCCGGTCATATCCTGGAAAAGCCACTCCATCGCCAGATCATGGATGAGATAAATTTCCAGGGAGCATTTTCCGAAAAGGCAGAAGAAACGATCCACCGCCTTCGGCAGGCAGGGCCGCAGCCACGTCAGCAGCACGCACAGCGCCGGCGCGATCAGCAGGAAGGGATACCAGTAGAGGCCGTTTTCCCAGGTGGTCACCGGGGCGGTCAGCCTCAGCACCGCCACGCCCAGAATCAGAGCGGCGGCACTGAGAAGGACCGTACCCCGGCCCCAGGGGACGGCTTTTTCCCACCGGGCCAGGAAAAAGCCCAGAAGAAACACAGGGATTCGGGTCACCGCCACCATCTGGTAGCGGCCGAAGCTCACCGCCAGAAGGGCCAGGTATCCCGCGCCCAGGGCAGCCGCTGCCCGGGGGGAGCCCAGTTTCTCTAGGACCCTCCCGCTCAGCAGAGCCAGCAGGTAGAAGGCAGGCAGGGCCTGGATATACCAATTGAACTGATGACGCCAGTGAAACCAGAAGCCAGTAAAGGTCAGGTCGCCGAAAACCTCCCAGGCGGTGATGCCGGAGGTGGCCGCCATGATGGCAAGATACAAAAGGATGAAGGGATAATAGGACGGCAGCAGCTTCCGGGCCCGGCGCTTCAGGAAATTCCGGGGCGATGGGTCGCCCTTGAGGGAATGGGCCAGGCCAAATCCTGAGAGGAACAGAAAAATGTCACAGCCGCCGTAGCCGTCGGCGATGCAGCCATAGAGGGCGGCCGCCACGCCTCCCTGGGGAAGCTCCAGATGGGCAAAGAGGTGGGCAAGGACAATCCACGCCATGGCCGCGCCCATGAGAAAGGTCCGGCTGCCGGAAAGGACGTCTTGCAGGTCCCGGTGTTTCATACCCTCAGCCTCCAAATCCTATGTCCCGGAAGGGAAAGCCCGACTGGGCCATGGACACATAGTCTCCGTCGGCCACGATGATGTGGTCGATCAGCCGGATCTCCACGGCGGCCAGGGCCGCGGCCACCCGGCGGGTGGTCTCGATATCCTCCTCCGAAGGCAGGGCGATGCCGCTGGGATGGTTGTGGGCCAATACCACCGTGGAAGCCCCCTCCCGCAGGGCCGTCTCCACCACCTTGCGGACGGAGACGCTGGCGCTGTTCACGCTTCCCTCCCCCAGCTCCCGGCAGGAGAGAACCTTACACTTGGCGTCCAGGCTCAGCAGGAACACCGTTTCCAGGGTTCTTCCCACAAAGAAGGGTTCCATATACGCGCCGCAGGCATCCAAGGTCGTCAGGCACTCCGCCCGGCGGGCGCAGTCCACCTGATAAAAGCGGCTCAGCTCCGTAACCAGATGCAGCAGTGTGGCCGCGTGGTCGCTGATGCCCTCCACTTTCTTCAGCTCCTGCGGGTCCGCTTCCAGCACCCGGGAGATGCTGCCGAACCGGCTGAGCAGGGCGTGGGCGATGGGGTTGGTGTCCTTCTGAGGGATCGCGAAGAAAAGCAGCAGCTCCAACGCCTGGATATCCGTGAAGGAATCCAGACCGTGCTCCAAAAACCGGCGCTTTAACCGGCCCCGATGGCCCTGGTGGGGAGTGGTGTCTGCCATAAATGTCCCTCTTTTCCATTTTAATCTTGAGCAATCCCGCACAATGGCGCCGCGGTTTTCGGCGGATCTTTAGCCCCAATCGAAAGTGTGAAAAATGGGAAATATATCCAGTATTCCCGTTTTTTTCACACTTTCGCCTGGAACAAAATTTCTCGCCGAAAATCCTTGCCCCATTATGCAGGATTACCCTTGCTTTTCCCAGTAAAAAACGTTAAACTGTAGGTATCCGTCGAAACACACCGGGATTGATTTTCCCGCTTTTGCATATGCTAGTCAGGCATAAGGAGGGTCGTCATGGATACAAAGAAAGAACGCGGGCAAATGCTGGATCTGCTGCTGCGTCCGGCCTTCTGCGTAAAAGATGGCATCATCACCCAGGTCAGCCGCGGGGCTGAGGGAATGCTGCTGGCCTCCGGAATGGAAGTGGCCCCCATGCTCTCCACCGGGGCGGAGGAATACGCCGCCTTTACCGGCGGATGTCTCTACCTGGACCTCAAGCTCGGCGGGCGGGAACTGATGGCCTCCGTCACCCGGCTGGAGGATGAGGATGTCTTTCTCCTGGAAGCGGAGGAGGATGTCCAGGCCCTCAACGCCCTGGCTCTGGCCGCCCGGGAGCTGCGGGAGCCCCTGAGCAGCATGACTGCCATCTCCGAAAATCTCCTCTCCCCCTATCTCAAGGAGGACCCCCGGTCCAAAGAGCTTTTGGCCCGCATGAGCCGCTCCCTGCACCGGATGCAGCGGGTCCTGGGCAATATGGCCGACGCCGGGGTCCACAGCCCCGCCGCCCAGCTGCAGCTCCGGAATATCCCCCGGGTATTTGATGCCATTTTCAGCCGGGCGGATAAGCTCCTGGCCTATGCCGGGGCCCAGCTGCACTATGAAGGGCTGGGGGAAGATTTGATCGGCCTTTTTGATGAAGATTTGATGGAACGGGCTGTTTTGAACCTTTTGTCCAATGCCCTGCGCTTTTTGCCGGAAACCGGGGGAATCCTGGCGGCAAAGCTCAGCCGCCGGGGGGATATGCTGGTGCTGACCGTCCAGGACAACGGCTCCGGAATCCCGGACGCGATTCTGGGGAATCTGTTCCAGCAGTATCTGCGCACCCCCGCCCTGGAGGACCGCCGCCGGGGCCTGGGTCTGGGACTGGTGATCGTCCGGCAGGCCGCCGCCAGCCACGGAGGCACGGTGCTGGTGGACAAAGGGGAAATCTCCGGCACCCGGGTGACGCTGACTATGAAGGTCCGGCAGCCTTCGGAGACCACCGTCCGCTCGGCCCATGTGGCCCTCACCGGCGGCCGGGACCCGGGGCTCATTGAGCTGGCGGATATCCTGCCTGTCAGCGTCTACGAACAGGAGCTTTAAGGAATCCATTGTCCGCGGCTGAGCAGCCCGGCTTCCTAAACATTTTTTGCGCGTCCCGGCCTTTTCAGGCCGGGCGCTTTTTTAGTCTCTTTTAAGGTATGGCTTGAGGTACTGGCCCGTGTAGCTGCCCGCCACCTGGGCCACCTCCTCCGGGGTGCCCACGGCCACGATCTCACCGCCGCCGTCGCCCCCTTCGGGGCCCAGATCAATCAGGTAATCCGCCGTCTTGATGACGTCCAGGTTGTGCTC
>DETX01000102.1:19274-21650 GCA_002362145.1 Clostridiales bacterium UBA3277 | reverse complement strand
TCCAGGTTGTGCTCGATGACCAGCACCGTGTTCCCCGCGTCCACCAGCCGCTGCAAAACCTCAATGAGCTTGTGAACGTCGGCGGCGTGGAGGCCCGTGGTGGGCTCGTCGAGAATATAGATGGTATTGCCAGTGGAAACCCGGGCCAGCTCCGTGGCAAGCTTCACCCGCTGGGCCTCGCCGCCGGAGAGGGTGGTGCTGGACTGGCCCAGCTTCACATACCCCAGGCCCACTTCCACCAGGGCTTGGACCTTCCGGCGGATTTTCGGCAGGTTTTCAAAGAAGTCCAGGGCTTCCTCCGCGGTCATGTCCAGAACCTGGGAGATGTTCTTTTCCTTGTACTGGACCTCCAGAGTCTCCCGGTTGTACCGGGCGCCGTGGCAGACCTCGCAGGGAACGTACACGTCCGCCAGAAAGTGCATTTCGATCTTCACCAGGCCGTCGCCGCAGCAGGCCTCGCACCGGCCGCCCTTGACGTTGAAGGAGAAGCGGCCAGGGCCATAGCCCCGGATTTTCGCGTCGTTGGTGGCGGCAAAGAGGTCCCGGATGTCGTTAAAAAGTCCCGTATAAGTGGCGGGATTTGACCGGGGCGTCCGGCCAATGGGGCTCTGGTCGATGTCAATAACCTTATCCAGGTTTTCCACGCCTTCCACCCCCAGACAGGCTCCGGGATGGGTCCGGGCATGGTTGAGTCTGCCCAGAAGGGTCTTATTCAGCACCTCGTTGACAAGGCTGGACTTTCCCGAGCCGGAGACGCCGGTGACCACGGTCAGGGTTCCCAGGGGGATGTCCACGTCCACATTTTTGAGGTTGTTTTCCGACGCCCCCAGAACCCGGAGGAATTTCCCATTTCCCGGGCGGCGGCTCTGGGGCAGGGGAACCTTTTTAACACCGGACAGATACTGTCCCGTGACGGAGCGGGGGCAGCCGATGATATCCTCCAGGGCGCCCGCCGCCACGATCTCGCCGCCGTGGCTGCCCGCCCCGGGGCCCACGTCCACAATGAAGTCCGCGGCGCGCATGGTGTCCTCGTCGTGTTCCACCACGATGAGGGTGTTGCCCAGATCCCGCAGATGCTTCAGCGTTAATAGCAGCTTGTCGTTGTCCCGCTGGTGAAGGCCGATGGAGGGCTCGTCCAGGATATACAGCACCCCCATCAGGGAGGAGCCGATCTGGGTGGCCAGCCGGATTCGCTGGCTCTCGCCGCCGGAGAGGGTCCCGGCGGACCGGGAGAGGGTCAGGTAGCCCAGGCCCACATCCGTGAGAAATTGCAGCCGGGAGCGGATCTCCTTGACGATCTGCCCGGCGATGATGGCCATATTGCCCTCCAGCTTCAGCTCCTTCATAAACCGGAGCTCGTCGATGACGCTCATGCGGCAGAAGTCCATGATGCCAATGCCGCCCACGGTAACCGCCCGGGCGATGTCCGACAGCCGGTCGCCGCCGCACTGGGGGCAGGGCGCGGTGGCCATACACTCCTCCAGCTCCTTGCGGACGGCGTCAGACTGGGTCTCCCGGAAGCGGCGGGTGATATTGTTGAGGATTCCCTCAAAGGGCTGCTCCAGCACCCCCATTCCGTTGCCCCGGTTGTAGGTCATCCGCAGCTTCTCCCCCTTGGTGCCGTAGAGGATGATGTCCATGACCTCCCGGCTCAGCTCCTTCACGGGAACCGTCAGGGAAAACTGGTATTTCTGGGCCAGGGCCTCAAAATACATCCGGAAAATGGAGTCCGTCCGGGCGCTCTGCCAGCCGGAGGCCTGGATGGCCCCGTCGAAAATGGACTTGCTCTTATCGGGGATTACCAGATCCTCGTCGGCAATGAGCCGGAAGCCCAGGCCGGTGCAGCTGGGGCAGGCGCCGCTGGGGTTGTTGAAGGAGAACATTCTCGGCTCCAACTCCGTCAGGCTGACGCCGCAGTCCTCGCAGGCGTAGTTCTGGGAAAAGCTCAGCTCCTCCCCGGTCTGGGGAAGCTGGATGGTCACAAGCCCTCCCGCGTGGGAGCAGGCCGTTTCAATGGAGTCCGTCAGGCGGCGGCGGATACCCTCCTTCAACACCAGCCGGTCTACCACCAGCTCAATGGTGTGTTTCTTATTTTTTTCGCAGGGGATTTCCTCGGTCAGATCGTAGAGGATTCCGTCCACCCGGACCCGGGCAAAGCCGGACTTCCGGGCGTCCTCAAAGACCTTCTTATGCTCGCCCTTCTTGCCCCGGACCACCGGGGAGAGGATGACGAACCGGGCCCCCTCCCCCATGTGCTCCACCCGGTCCACAATCTGGTCGATGGTCTGCCGGCGGATCTCCCGGCCGCACTTTGGGCAGTGGGGGACGCCCACCCGGGCCCAGAGCAGCCGCAGATAGTCGTAAATTTCCGTCACC
>DETX01000102.1:16979-18940 GCA_002362145.1 Clostridiales bacterium UBA3277 | reverse complement strand
TTGGAGGTGGTCTTTTGGTCGATGGAGATGGCCGGGGACAATCCGTCGATGGAATCCACGTCGGGCTTATCCATCTGGCCCAAAAACTGCCGGGCATAGGAGGAGAGGCTCTCCACATACCGCCGCTGGCCCTCGGCATAGATGGTATCAAAGGCCAGGCTGGATTTTCCCGAGCCGCTGAGCCCGGTGAAAACCACCAGCTTGTCCCGGGGAATGGTCAAATTCACGTTTTTCAGATTGTTCTCTCTGGCGCCGCGAATGCGAATGGTGTCGTTCATAGTTTCTCCCTTAATCTTGGGCAATACCGCATAATGGAAGCCTGCCCTAGGTTTTTTCGGCGTTCCGCTGCCAAAACGCCGCCGCAAAAGAATCTGTATCCACCAGTATATCACAGTTTATTTTAATGTACAAGTCCATTTTTCAAACATAATTTCGTTTTCCCCCGTCCCTCCAAATTCTGTCCGCTTTGCCAGTTTTGCACGGTTTTTGTCTCTTTTTTTTGGCGGGATTTCAGCGCTTCCATGGTTGCATTTTCCCGGGCAGCAATGCTATAATAATGCCGAATCTGTCCACCGGCCTTCCCGGCGGCAGAAAAGAAATATACTAATAGAGCGAGGGATTCATCTGATGATTGCTTACAGCGAGAACATCCGGATCTTCTGCGGCAATTCCAACCCCAAGTTTGCGGAGACCATCTGCAAGGAGCTGGGCATTCCCATGGGAAAGGCTGTTGTTAAGCATTTCGCCGACGGCGAAGCCTCTGTCTCCCTGGAAGAGACTGTCCGCGGCGCGGACGTGTTTCTTGTCCAGTCCACCTGCAAACCTGTCAATGACCATCTCATGGAGCTGCTGGTAATGATCGACGCCTGCCGCCGGGCCTCCGCCGGCCGGATCACCGCCGTCATCCCCTACTTTGGCTACGCCCGTCAGGACCGCAAGGCCAAGTCCCGCGACCCCATTTCCGCCAAGCTGGTGGCCAATATGCTCACCGCTTCCGGCGCTGACCGCATCCTGACCATGGACCTCCACGCCCCCCAGATTCAGGGCTTCTTCGACATTCCTCTGGATCATCTGCTGGGCAACGTCTCTTTTGTGGAATACTATCTCAATAAGTTCCCTGAAACCGAATTCAACCACGACGATTTCGTTGTGGTCTCCCCCGATGTGGGCTCCGTGGGCCGCGCCCGGAACTTTGCCGCCAAGGTTCACATGGGCCTGGCCATCGTGGATAAGCGCCGTCCCAAGGCCAACGTCTCCGAGGTCATGAACATCATCGGCGACGTTCGGGACAAGACCTGCATCCTGTACGACGACATGGTGGACACCGCCGGCTCCCTGTGCAACGCCGCCAGGGCTCTGATCGATGTGGGCGGCGCCAAGGAGGTCTACGCCTGCGCCACCCACGGCGTTCTCTCCGGCCCCGCCTATGAACGGCTGGAGGAGAGCCCCATCAAGGAGATGCTCTTCCTGAACACCATCCCCGAAACCGGCAACACCCCCAGCGGCAAGATTAAGTTCCTGGATGTGGCCCCTGTCTTTGCCCGGGCCATCAACCACATCCACGGCGGCACCTCCATCGCGGACCTGTTCTAAGCCGTGTTTCAAAAAGGAACTGACGAGAGCTGGCTCATTGCCGGCCTTGGCAACCCCGGCCGGGAATACGAGCGCTCCCGCCACAATACCGGCTTCCGGGCTTTGGATCTTCTGGCGGAGAACCTCTCCTGCAAGGTTGACAGGCTCAAATTTCAGGGGCTCTACGGGCAGACCCTGTACCATGGCCGCAGGCTCTTTCTTTTAAAGCCCCAGACCTTTATGAATCTGTCGGGCCGGTCCGTGCTGCAGCTGTCCGCCTATTTTCACATCCCGCCCCAGCGGATTCTGGTGATGTTCGACGACATTTCTCTGGACCCCGGCCGCATCCGCATCCGCGCGGAGGGCTCCGCCGGAGGCCACAACGGCAT
>DETX01000102.1:3648-16633 GCA_002362145.1 Clostridiales bacterium UBA3277 | reverse complement strand
GCCAAGCCCCGTCCGGACTACGATCTGGCGGACTGGGTGCTGGGGAGCTTCTCCTCTCTGGAGGAAAAGGCCATGGCCGTGTCCCTGAAAAACGCCGCCGACGCCGCCCTGGCGGTCATCGACTGCGGCGTACCGGAGGCCGCCAACCGCTTTAACGGAAGCCACCCCTAAAGGGCCTGGCCTTTCATGTAATGTCATATCTTGTCTGATTGCCACGGAAAGGGGGTATTATCCCCCTTTCCGCGTTGCCATGTTGTCTTGCTTTTGAGGTAATCTATGGAACAGCTTTTAAACATGCTTCACGCCATCCCTGAATACGCCTCCGCCCTGGCCTCCCTTCGGGAACGGCAGAGCGCTGCCGTCACGGGCATCGGCCAAATCAACCGCAGCCATCTCATCGCCGGACTGAACCGGGATCTGAACAGCCCCCTGGTGGTGCTCTGCCAGGACGACATGGCCGCCCGGCGGCTCCAGGAGGAGCTGAAGGGCTTTCTCGGAGACGAGGTACCCATCCTCCCCGGCCGGGATCTGACGCTGTATGACGCGGCGGTGGTGAGCCGGGCCTGGGAACAGAAGCGCCTGCGGCAGCTATATGATCTTTCCCAGGGCCGGACAAAACTGCAAATCGTCACCTGGGAATCCCTGAGTCTTCGAACCATGCCCAGGGATGTGCTTCTGGGGGCGGCGTTTACCTTGAGCGTGGGGCAGGAATACCCCATGGAGGAGCTGCTCCGGCGGCTCACCGCCGCGGGCTACAGCCGGTGCGGCATGGTGGAGGGCAGCGGCCAGTTTGCCCTCCGGGGCGGCATTCTGGACATCTTCTCCCCCGCCGCCGATCAGCCCATCCGGGCGGAGTTCTTCGGCGACGAGCTGGACACCATGGGCTTTTTTGACCCGGACACCCAGCGCCGCAACGAAAACGTGGAGTCTGTCACCATTCTTCCTGTGGCGGAGACCCAGCCGAGCCTCCATCCAAAGGGGCTTGCCGGACTGTGCAGGGACCTATCCAGCCTGATTGCCCGACAGAAGCGGCGGAAAAACGTGAACGCCGCCCTGGTTTCCACCTTGGAAAAGGATCTTGAAAAATACGAAAACGGGGTGAATCTCCCCGCCTCCGACCGGTATATGGCCCTCATCTATCCCGAGATTGCCACCGCCGCCGATTACCTCCCGGAAAACGCCGTTGTTGTCATCTGCGACCACGGAAATCTCCACCGGGCCGCCAGAACCCGGGAGGAGGAAATGGGGATGCAGCTGGACAGCCTGCTTCAGGGCGGGCTGGTGGCCGGGGAGCTGTGCGATTATCTTCTCTCCTGGGAGGCCTTCTGCGCTTCTCTGCGGGGCCGCACCGCCGTGTATTTTGACGCCTTCGGCGGCACCTCCTACCCGGAGGACTGCCCCCCTAAGGCCCTGCTGCCCATGACCGCCAAGCAGCTTCCCGGCTACGGCGGCAATCTGGACACCGCCGTCTCAGATTTGCAGCATTATCAGAAAATGGAGTTCGGCTCTCTGGTGCTCTGCGGCTCCCGCCACCGGGCGGAGCTGCTGCAGCAGATGCTCCGGGAGCGGGGACTGTCGGCCTTTCTCTGCATCCCCCTGACCACCATGCCCAGCCCCGGACAGATTCTCCTCGCCGACGGGTCCCTGCCCTTCGGCATGGAGTATCCGCTGTCCAAGCTGGCCGTCCTCACCGAGGGCCAGCTTGTGGCCCGGTCCCAGCCGAAAAAGCGGGCCGCCAAGAAGACCGCCGCCACCAACCGGCAGAAGCTCAACTCCTTTACGGACCTGGCCCCGGGAGACCTGGTGGTCCACGAAAACTACGGCATCGGCCGGTTTGTGGCCATGGAGCAGATCAAGGTGGACGGCAGCGTCAAGGACTACATTAAGATTGCCTATCAGGGCAGCGACACCCTTTTCGTCCCCGCCACCCAGCTGGACCTGGTGGGCAAATACATCGGAGGCGGCGGCGAGGACAGCAATGTCAAGCTCAACAAGATCGGCTCCGACGCCTGGCAGAAAACCAAGGCCCGGGCCCGGAAGGCCGCCAAGGATATGGCCGGGGAGCTCATCCAGCTTTACGCCGCCCGGAAGCGGCAGCCGGGCTACGCCTTCTCCGCCGACGCCCCCTGGCAGCGGGAATTTGAGGACAACTTCCCCTACCCCGAGACCGACGACCAGCTGCGCTGCATCGCCGACATCAAGCGGGATATGGAGTCCCCCACCCCCATGGACCGGCTGCTCTGCGGCGACGTGGGCTTCGGCAAAACCGAGGTGGCCCTCCGGGCGGTTATGAAGGCCGTCATGGACGGAAAGCAGGCGGCGATTCTGGTGCCCACCACGGTGCTTGCTCAGCAGCACTATCAAACCGCCGTGGCCCGGTTCCGGGGCTTCCCCGTAAATATCGACGTTCTCAGCCGGTTCCGGACGCCGAAAATGCAGCAGCAGACCCAGAAAAATCTGGCCTCCGGCAACGTGGATTTGATCATCGGCACCCACAAGCTGCTGCAAAAGAACATCACCTTCAAGGACCTGGGCCTGCTCATCATCGACGAGGAGCAGCGCTTCGGTGTCACCCATAAGGAGCGCTTAAAGGAAATGTCCAAGGGCGTGGACGTGCTGACCCTGTCCGCCACCCCCATCCCCCGGACCCTGAATATGGCCCTTTCCGGCCTGCGGGATATGTCCACCATCGAGGAGCCCCCTGCGGACCGCTACCCGGTCCAGACCTTCGTCATGGAGCACAACGACGCCGTCATCGACGACGCCATCCGCCGGGAGGTGGAGCGGGGCGGCCAGGTCTACTACCTCCACAACCGGACGGAGACCATTGACCAGTGCGCCTCCGCCATCAAACGGCGCATCCCCGGCATTTCCGTGGCCGTGGCCCACGGGCAGATGGGCGAGGACGCTCTGGGGGACGTGATGCAGTCCATGGCCGAGGGGGAAATCCAGGTGCTGGTCTGCACCACCATCATCGAAACCGGTCTGGACATCCCCAACGCCAACACCCTCATCATCGAAAACGCCGACCGCTTTGGCCTGAGCCAGCTCCACCAGCTTCGGGGCCGGGTGGGCCGCTCCACCCGCCACGCCTACGCCTACTTTACCTACAAGCCGGATAAAAACCTGACGGAAATCGCCGAAAAGCGGCTGTCCGCCATCCGGGACTTTGCCGAGTTCGGCTCCGGCTTCAAGATTGCCATGCGGGACCTGGAAATCCGGGGCGCGGGAAATCTGCTGGGCTCCGAGCAGTCGGGTCATATGTCCAGCGTGGGCTACGATATGTATTTGAAGCTGCTGGACGAGGCCGTTCTGGAGGAACGGGGAGAGGCGCCCAAGGCCCCCGAGTGCACCGCCGACCTCAATGTCACCGCCAATGTGGAGAAGGACTACGTCTCCCGGGGGGAGGAGCGGATGGACCTGTACCGCCGGATGGCGGCCATCCGCAGCCAGGAGGACGCCGACGATCTGCTGGACGAGATCGTGGACCGGTACGGCGAGCCCCCCAAGGGCGTGCTGAACCTCATCGACATTGCCCTGCTCCGGGCCCAGGCCCGGGCCGCCGGTGTCAAGGACATCCGGCAGAAGGCCGGGGACGTGCTGTTCACCCTGTCGAATCTCAACTTCGACGCCGTGGGCCAGCTCTGCGCCGACCCGGACTACAAGGCCCGGGTCACCTTCCTGGCCAGCGCCAAGGAGCCCACGCTGCGGCTGCGGCTCTCCTCCGGTGTGGACAGCCTGAAACAAAGCAAAATTTTTATCGCAAGATACCGCAGCTGCTGCGGGATTTCGTGAACAGTTCTTTAAAAACTCTTAAGAAACATTGCTTTTCCCGGGGAAACCTGATATACTATTGGGCAGACTGATTATTGTAAACCAATTTCCTGCACAGGAGGTACCCCATGTCAAAAGGCAAATTTTCCGACCCCCGGCCCCATCGGGACCTGGAGAGTCTCCCAATACCGGACCCCTTGGCTCCCCCGGAGCCGCCCTCCGAAATTCCCACCCCGTCCCCGAAAGCCCCCGAAGCGCCCCTTCCCGGCGGCGTAGAACAAGGGCCGACGGCGGATGCCGGTTTCCGCTCCCCGGAACGTGACGGGTACATTCCTTCCCCCGGGGCGCCGAAGGTTCAGCCCGATTTGCAGTTCTCCGCCGGAGAGCTTCCGGAAGACGAGGACGACGAGGAGCCTGACGGCTTCCTGGACCGGGCCCTGGCCTGGGGCCGCAGGGCCATGGATTTCTGCGCGAAGAATCAGAAAGTGGTCATGGTGACCGCCTGCGCCGCCGCGCTGCTGCTGATCGCGGGTATCATCGCCCTGATCCTCGTCAGCACCGCCGACCCCTACGGCGGAAAGATCCTTTCTGGGGTCTATGTGGGCGATACCTATGTGGGCGGTATGAAAAAGGGCGAGGCGGTCTCCGCCGTCAACGCCGCCACCAACGACCGGTTTGACCGGGAGAACATGGTCATCGATCTGGACACCACCACCCTCAGCCTCTCCGCCGCCAACGTCAATGCCACGGTCGACGCAAAAAGCGCCGTCCAGGCGGCCTACGACTACGGCCGCACCGGTTCCCAGGCAGAGCGGGACCAGGCCTATCAGAACAGTCTGGAAAATCCCTATGTGGTGGAGCTAGGCAGCTACCTGTCCCTGAACGACCAGTATATCCGGGAGGTATTGAACACCTTCCTCCTGGACACCGGAAACACCCTGACCCAGACCGCCTACGGCCTGGAGGGAACGAGGCCGGAGCTTTCCGCCGACAAGTTTGACCCCGCCGCCCCCTGCCAGACCCTGGTCATCACCATGGGCCAGCCCGGCATCGGCATCGACGCCGACCAGATCCACGCCCTGGTTCTGGACGCCTACTGCCACAGCCGGTTCACCGTGGAGGTCACCGATGTGCGCCACGAATCCGAGCCCGAGGCCCTGGATCTGCAAAAGGTCTATGATGAATTCTATGTCGCCCCCGTAAACGCCGGTATGGACTCCACCAATACCCGGGTTATCCCCGGCTCCTATGGCTACGACTTCGATTTGGAGCAGGCTGCGGAGGCCGTGGCCAGGGCCGATTACGGCGAGACGGTCCGTATCCCCATGCGGACCATAGAGCCGGACATCCTCGATGAGAGCAAGCTCTACCGGGATGTGCTGGGAGAGGGCCGGACCCCCTACTCCGGAAACGGCAACCGGACCACCAATTTGCAGCTTGCCTGCCAGGCTCTCGACGGTGTGATCGTCTACCCCGGCAAGACCTTCTCCTTCAACGATACCCTGGGTAAGCGCACCGCCGACAAGGGCTACCTGGCCGCTCCCGGCTACGAGAGCGGGGAGCTGGTGGACGTGGTGGGCGGCGGCATCTGCCAGGTGTCCTCCACCCTCTACTATGCCGCGCTGCTCTCGGACATGGAGATTCTGTCCCGGACCCCCCACTCCTACCCCTCCAGCTATATTGAAAAGGGCTTCGACGCCACGGTGAGCTGGGGCTCTCCGGACTTTACCTTCCGCAACAACGGCACCCTGCCCGTAAGGCTGGAAGCCCGGGCGGCGGAGGGATACGTGACGGTGCGAATCCTCGGCGCGGACAGCCGGGACTACAGCGTCAAGCTGGAATCGAAAACCGTCAAGGCCATCGCCCCGGAAGTGGAATTTGAGGACTACGCTTACGACAACGACGAAGGCTATCAGGACGGCGATATCATTCGGGATGGCGTCACCGGCTACAGCGTGGAGACCTACAAGATCAAAACCGATAAGGCAACCGGCGCCCAGCTTTCCCGGGAGCTCATCGGCTACTCCCAGTATAAAACCGTGAATCAGGTCATTGCCCGGGTGGAGGAGGCGCCCACAGAGCCCCCCACTGAGGCACCCACAGAGCCTCCTACCGAAGCGCCCACCCAGCCCCCCGCCACAGAACCGCCGACCACGGAACCCCCGGCAACAGAGCCTCCTGCCACCGAGCCGCCGGCGACGAATCCCCCCGCCTCGGACCCCTCCGTTCCGGAGGATTTCAAGCCGGACACCCCGGCAGACACTCCTAAAAGCGACGAAAACCTGGAGGCCGCATAAGCTGCCCCCCAGGTGAATTTGGGGGAGCTGTCCCTCCGAAAAGCGCAAGAAAGCCGCATCCGTAATCAAAACGGATGCGGCTTTCTTATTCTCTTGCCCGAATGTCCAGGTGGTAATCAATCTCCCCGGCTTCGGTATTTTCAATGTTGATGTGGTAGACCAGGTCAATGGAACCGCCGTCGGAAACCAGGTCGTATACAACCCGGCTGGCCTGGATGGTCAGCATCAACGCCCCGAATTCCATCTGGTAGAGGGAATCGTGGGAGACTCCCTCCTGAAAAACCATCTGGGAATTGAGGTTTCCCCGGCGGGTCAGGGTCACCTTCTCCGGCTCCACCCGAAAAGTGGTGGTGACGCCCTCCATGCCGGTGACGGCGCTCTCCTCGTAGGAGATGTCCCAGCCGCCGCCGGTAAACTCCATGGTGCCGTCGGTAACCAGCTCAATGGTCTCCGGCTCCTGGTCGGCGTAGCGCTGGGTGCCCCGGATGGACAGGAGCACGTTCTGCTTCATAGCCGGTCCTCCACTGCAAGGCGGAGAAGCTCGTCGATGAGCTGGGGATAGGGAATGCCGCTGGCGGCAAAGAGCTTCGGGTACATGGAAATGGAGGTAAAGCCGGGAATGGTGTTGATCTCGTTGAACACCACCCGTTCCCCCTCATAGGTCACGAAGAAATCCACCCGGCTCAAGCCCCGGCAGCCTATGGCCTTGAACACCTTCACCGCAGTCTCCCGCACCTGCTCCGCCGCCTCCTCGGAGATGCGGGCGGGGATATAAGCCGTGGAGGTATTGGCCAGATATTTGGCGTCGTAGTCATAGAATTCCACGCCGGAGTCGATCTCGCCGCAGATGGAGGCCACCGGATCGTCGCCCCCAAGGACGGCCACCTCAATCTCCCGGCCGTGAATGAACTCCTCCACCAGAATCTTGTCGTCGAAGGCAGCGGCGGTCACCAGGGCCTTTTGAAGGCTCTCCCGGTCCCCGGCCTTGGAGACGCCCACAGAGGAGCCGGTGCCCGCGGGCTTTACGAACATGGGATACTGGAAACGCGCCTCCAGAGAAGCCACCACGGCCTCCATATGCTTATTCACGGCGCCCCGGCGGACAAGCTGCCACGCCGCCTGGGTCACCCCCGCATTGTCCACCACCAGCTTCGTCAGAGTCTTATCCATGGCCACAGCAGAGGCGGAGACGTTGGGTCCTACATAGGGAATGCCCGCCATCTGAAGCAGGCCCTGCATGGCTCCGTCCTCTCCGTTTTCGCCGTGGAGCACCGGGAACACCACGTCGATGCCAATGCGCACAACGCAGTCCCCCTCAAAGCACAGTAGGCCCTGACCCCGGACGGGGGAAATGGCCGCAGGCCGGTTTTCGGGGCAGTTCACCCAGGTTCCCTTGGGAAGGGTCCCATAATCCGTGCCGCCGTAGAGAATCCAGCGGCCCTCCTTGGTGATGCCCACGGGGAAGAGATTATACTTCTGCTTATCAATGTTCACCAGGACGGACTCCGCCGAGCGCAGAGAGACCTCATGCTCCGGGCTGATGCCGCCAAACAGGATACATACGTTCAGTTTCTTCATGTCATCGCCTCATTGTCTGGAAATTTTCGAATGGTTTCATAAGTTTTACATTTTTCATCTGGAAAAATCGGATCAGCGTGCTATAATGGAATACAATCAACTGGGCAAGGAGGGTTATCATGCAGATTGATCTGACCCCAAAAGAGTTCCGGCTGCTGCTGGATCTGGTGTACATCGGAAATTGGGTTCTCAATTCCACCCGGGGCGAGGACCGCTTCCAGGAGTATGACGACCTGGAAAGCAAGATATTTTCCCTGTCCCCGGCGCTATCGGAAATCTGGGAAGGCACCGTGGTCCCCTCCCGGGCCTATGCCGAGGGCGGCATCCACGAGGCCATCGCCTGCTACGAGGACAATGTTTTCTACGAGATCCTGGCCGAGGAGCTATCCCGCCGGGACATGGACTACCCGGAGATCACCGACGACAACTATGACGAGATCGTCGGCCGGATGGATGACTATATGTCGGAATTTGAAGCCTCCGGTGTGGACCACCTGGTGCTGGAGGATTGACGGAAGAAAATGTGCCGGTGAACCGGCACATTTTTCAGGCCGTCGAAAATCCCCTTTGGGGCTTTCCGACGGGAAGATGGCAGTCTGCTTAGCGCACTCCTTGCGCGCCTGTGGCGCGCAACTCGCACACACGCAGCCTGAGAGGTATTTTTTGCCACGCGCATGTCGCGGCAAAAAATAATCTGACTTTATTCGCCGCTGCGGCGGCGAACTCTGCGAGGCTTTTTACATGTTGAAATTTGCCGGTGATCCGGCACATTTTTTATGTTCAGGAGGGCTCCTTGAGCAGGGCTTCTCCTGCCCGGAAAATGTCTCCGGCGCCCATGGTGAGAATCACGTCCCCCTCCCGGGCGTTCTCCCGGAGATAGGCCGTCACCTCGGGAAGGGTCTCGCAGTACACCGCTCCTGGAATCCGCTGCGCCAAATCCGCCGAGGAAATACCCACGGTATTACTCTCCCGGGCGGCGTAGATCTCCGCCAGAACCACCTGGTCCGCCGCCCCCAGCTCCCGGACAAAGTCCTCAAACAGGGCCTGGGTACGGCTGTATGTATGGGGCTGGAAGGCCAGGAGAATCCGCTTGTAGTTCATGGTGCGCACCGCCGCCAGGGTGGCCCTCACCTCGTCGGGGTGGTGGGCATAGTCGTCGTAGACGTCGACGCCGTGGAACTGCCCCTTGAATTCCATCCGGCGGCCCGCTCCGTGGAAGGCCCGGATGCCCTCGGTCACCGCCTCCCCGGGAATGCCCATCATCCAGGAAGTGGCCGCCGCGGCCAGGGCGTTGAAGGCGTTGTGCTTGCCCAGGACTCCCAGATCCAGATGGCAGTAGAATTCTCCGTCGCAGACCACATCAAAATGCCGCCAGTCCGGGGCCATATTCTCCGGGTGGATGCGGTTGTGCTCCCCCTGGCCGAAGGAAAGGTACTCAATCCCCTCCATGGCCTGGACGGTATGGGGATCGTCGCCGTTGGCAATGACGCCGAAGGTAGCCAGGGACGCGAACTTGTGGAAGGATTTCTGGATATCCGCCAGGTCCTTGAAGTAGTCCAGATGGTCTGCCTCCACATTCAGCACCACCGCCAGGGTGGGGAAGAAATTCAGGAAGGAATCGCAGTATTCACAGCTCTCCAGCACGATGGTGTCCCCATGGCCCACCCGGTGCCCCGCGTGGAGCAGAGGCAGGTAGCCGCCGATCATCACGGTGGGGTCCATATTGGCCTCCATCAGGATGTGGGTCATCATGGAGGTGGTGGTGGTCTTGCCGTGGGTGCCGGAGATGCAGATGGCGTTTTTGTAGGACTTCATGATCTCGCCCCAGGCCTGGGCCCGCTCAAAGACGGGGATTCCGGCTGCCCGGGCGGCGGCGATTTCGGGGTTGTCATTGTGGGCGGCGGCGGTGCGGATGATGCACTCCGCCTCCCGGATGTTCTCCGCCCGATGGCCGATGGCCACCGGGATGCCGTGCTGCTCCAATTCCTCCGTGGATACGGAGGAGCTCATATCGGAGCCGGTCACCGTCATACCCATGCCCTTGAGCACCAGACCCAGGGGCCGCATGGATACGCCGCCAATGCCCACCAGATGGACATGGTGGCCCGGCTGAAGATATTTTGCGATCTTTTTGCTCTTACTATTAAACATACAGGTCATAACCCCCGCTGAAAAACTTCGTGTCATGCAAAAGCAGACTTTCTTCCCGACGCAGAAATCCTGGCAGGAACCGGTCTGCTTAAAAAATCGGGTTTTCGGCCCGAAGTTCATTTTATTATACTACAGCTTCCCATAATTTACAACTGGCAAAACAGACAAGACCGCCATTTTTCCATAAAATTCGTTTTCATTCGATGGTATGCGCTCTGTTTTGATGGGAAAAGAGGGTCCCTCAGTGGGACCCTCTTTTGCAGATTTGGCAGATCAGGCGGCCTTTTTCTTCTGAGCGCTCTTGATAACAAGCAGCACCACGGCCATGGCGGCAAGGCTCACCGGCAGGACAATCCACACATTCTGGACAAAGCCCGCCAGCACAAAGCCGACAAAGGACACGCCCGCCACCGTCAGGGCGTAGGGCAGCTGGGTGTTGACGTGGCTGATGTGGTTGCACTCGGCGCCGGCGGAGGCCATGATGGTGGTATCGGAAATGGGAGAGCAGTGGTCGCCGCAGACCGCGCCGGCCAGGCAGGCGGAGACGGAAATGGTCATCAGCTCGCCGCTGGGGAACACGGCGCAGACAATGGGCAGCAGCACGCCGAAGGTGCCCCAGGAAGTGCCGGTGGCAAAGGCCAGACCCACGCCGATGAGGAACACGATGGCGGGCAGCAGGTTCTGCAGTCCGCTGGCAGCCTGGCGGACGTTCTCCGCCACGAACACCTTGGCGCCCAGCTGGTTTGTGATGCCGGAGAGGGTCCAGGCGAAGGTCAGAATCAGAATGGCCGGAACCATGGCCCGGAAGCCCTCCGCGAAGGAATCGGTGAACTCTGTGAAGGTGATCACCCGGCGGATCATGTACAGCAGGAAGGTGAAGGCCATGGTGATGAACGCGCCCAGGACCAGGCCCACGGAGGCGTCGGAATTGCCGAAGGCATCCACCAGATTGTGATAGGAGCCGCTGGCAGCGTCAAAGAAGCCGCCGGTGTAGATCATGGTGATGATGCAGGAGACGATCAGCACGGCGATGGGCAGGATCAGATCCAGAACCGTGCCCTTGGGGTTGACATCCACTTCGCTGTCGGAGGCCTGGAGGTTCTGGGCCTCCAGCTCCGCCTGGCGCATTTTGCCGTAGTCCAGGCCGATGATGGCCATGAACACCACCGTAAAGAGGGTCAGCAGGGCGTAGAGGTTATAGGGGATGGAGCGGATGAACAGGCTCAGGCCTTGGCCCTCGGGGGCCACGCTGGATACGGCGGCGGCCCAGGAGGAGATGGGGGCGATGATGCACACGGGAGCGGCAGTGGCGTCGATGAGATAGGCCAGCTTTTCCCGGGAGACCTTGTGCTTATCCGTAACAGGCCGCATGACAGAGCCGACGGTAAGGCAGTTAAAATAGTCGTCGATGAAAATCAGCACGCCGAGAACGCAGGTGGAGAGGATGGCGCCGCTGCGGCTCTTGATCTTCTTGCTGGCCCAGCGTCCGTAGGCCGCAGAGCCGCCGGCCTTGTTGATCAGGGCCACCAGCATACCCAGCATGACCAGGAAAATCAGGATGCCCACATTCCCGGAGATCTTGCCCATCATGGTGTCAAAGGTGGTGGTGACCATGGTCCAGGGGTTCCAGTTGGCGTACAGCAGAGCGCCGGAGAGGATTCCCACGAACAGGGAGGAGTAGACCTCCTTGGTGATCAGGGCCAGGGCGATGGCGATGATGGGGGGCAGCAGGGACCAGAAGGTAGCGTAGGGGGCGATGCTCTGGCGGGCGGTGGCCAGGGCGGCGGATACGTTTTCCGTGAAGGAGGGGTCGGAGCCCATGTTGTCGGAGTATTCGTCCAGGTAGGCGAAGGCCTCCTCCTCAGGCATTTCCGCGGCGGCAGCCGTGGGGATCAGGGCGCCCATGGTCAGAATCATGACCAGAAGCAGGGTCAAAACGGGGATCAGTTTTCTCATATTCTTTCTTCCTTTCCGCAAAAAAACCGTGAATCTTGGAGTAAGTCCAACATTCACGGTTCAGGCGCAAAGGCTCTGTCCACAGAATGATAGCGCTCCACTTTCGTGACAGTCCAGGACATATTCTCCCCTGGCCCAGCATTTTTCGCCCGGGCGGCTCAAATGCTTCGGCAGCTTGCCCTTTCCCTCCGCCGGAAGCCCGTTCCGAAATTTCGGGAGGTACTGATGCGCGCTGCGCCTCTATCGATCCACGTTTTTAAGTTTGATAAGCCGAGTATAGCACCGTTTTTTTTTGCTGTCAATCCTTTTTCCAAATTTGCGCATTTTACACAGCCCGAATCACCCCGCAGGCGATTTTTCTGCCGGAATTGCCAGCCGGCTGGGTGTGAAAATCGTCAGGATGGCTGTGAATGACCACGGTTCTGCCCACCACCTCCTCCGGCGTAAACCGGCAGGTCTTGACCGCCAGGTACGCCCGGCCATGGCAGGACATCAGCGGCGGCAGGTCTCCTGCGTGCCCCGGGTGCTCCGCCCCCGTCGTGTCATAGTGTCCTCCGGTTTCGGGAAAGCCCTCTCCGCAGCAGCTCCCCCCCTCATGGATGTGCACGGCAAAGAACCCCGGGCCTTCCTCCGGCAGTCCCGCCACCTCCGCAACCACCAGGCTGCCCCCGGGGATGGCATAGAATTTTACACAGCCGCAAAGCGTCCCTTCCCCCCGGACGCAGGCAAGAGCCTTTGGTCTCCCCCGCTCCATTTGCATCACCTCGGGCCATTGTATGCCGGAGGGGGAAAATGTGCCCGTGGGTTTTCGATTTTCAGCGTCTTTAAAGCTGAGAAAACACGTCGCCCAATCTGGTGTGGAGGACAAGGTCCGCCAGATCGTCACAGGGAGTCTCGTCCCGGTTGATGAGCACCAGGCGGCGCCCCCGGTAGTAGCGGATCAGCCCCGCCGCCGGATAGACCGTCAGGCTGGTGCCCGCCACAATGAGCATATCCGCAGACCGGATGGCCATAATGCTCTTTTCCATGGTCTGCTGGTCCAGGCTCTCCTCGTAGAGAACCACATCGGGCTTGACGATGCCGCCGCAGCTGCACCGGGGAACGCCGTCACAATCCCGCACAAATTCGGCGGAGTAGCTCTTCCTGCACCGGGTACAGTAGTTTCTCATGGCGGAGCCGTGGAGCTCATAGACCGTTTTGCTGCTCGCCTTCTGGTGCAGGCCGTCGAT
>DETX01000102.1:0-3332 GCA_002362145.1 Clostridiales bacterium UBA3277 | reverse complement strand
CAGGCCGTCGATGTTCTGGGTCACAACGGCATTGAGCTTCCCCTCCGTCTCCCAGCGGGCCAGGACCCTGTGGGTGACGTTCGGTTCAAAGCCCAGGGGCAGCATTTTCTCCCGATAGAATCGGAAAAAGTACTCCGGCCTGCTCTCAAAAAAACTGTGGCTGATGATGCTCTCCGGCGGATACTCGAATTTCTGGTTGTAAAGGCCGTCCACGCTGCGAAAGTCTTTGATTCCGCTTTCAGTGGATACCCCCGCACCGCCGAAGAAAACGATCCGATTGCTCTCGGCCACCCATTGCTTGAAGGTTTCCAGGTTTTCCATATTGCCGCCTCCCGACAGTTTCTTTTGTCAAACCGATTTTACAGACACTTCTCGTCCCAGCCCTCTTTTTCAAGCTCGGCCAGGAGCTTTTTATCCTGCTTGGAGGAGAGGTCCAGCTTTTCATACATATCCGGGCGTCTGGCTCTGGTGCGGCGGAGGGACTGCTTTCGGCGCCATTTTCTCACGTTTTCATGGTTGCCGGACAGCAGAATCTCCGGCACGGCACGGCCGTGCCAAACCGCAGGGCGGCTGTACTGGGGGTATTCCAGCAGCCCGTTAAAATGGCTCTCGTCCTCAAAGCACTCCGGGTCCGCCAGGACCCCGGGGACCATCCGGCAGACGGCGTCTGTCACCGCCATGGCCGCAATTTCCCCGCCGGTAAGTACGAAATCCCCCAGGGAAATCTCCTCATCCACGCACTCGTCAATAAAGCGCTGGTCGATGCCCTCGTAGTGGCCGCAGACCAAAATGAGATTATCCAGCTTGCTTAAGCGGATGGCGTCGGCCTGGCAGAAGGTGTGGCCGCAGGGAGACAGGTAGATGGTGTGCACCGGACCCTGGGCGTCGTCACAGGCGCTCTCCCAGCAGCGGTACAGCGGGTCCGCCGTCATAACCGCCCCCCGGCCCCCGCCGTAGGGGTAGTCATCCACCTGGTTCTGCTTATTGGCGGTGTAGTCCCGGATTTGGCGGGTGTTGATGGTGATGTAGCCCCGCTCCTGGGCCCGGCCCAGGATGCTCTCGGACAGGACATCTCCCACCGTATCGGGAAACAGGGTCAAAATGTCAATCCTCATGGCTGCCCATTCCCTCCAAAAGCACGACCCGCATCTCATTTTTCTCCAGGTCTGTGGAGAGGATGAACTGCTTCACCGCCGGGATGAGATACTCCTCCTCCCCCCGGACCACATACACGGCGTTTCCGGGATAGTCCAGCACCTCCGCGAGCCTGCCGATGCTTTTTCCCTCGGCAAAGACCTCCATGCCGATGAGCTCCGCCGCGAAAATCGCCTCTGGGTCCAGGTCCTCCCGGTACAGCTCCACCGTCTTGCCCCGGAGGGCCTGGGCTGCTTCCGGGGTGTCGATGCCGGCCAGCTTCAGCAGATTGCAGGTTTTCTGGACGCGGGCGGACTGGATTTCATAGTCCCGTCCACCAATACGGCAGCGTGTTAATTCCAGCATTTCCTCCGGGCCGTCCAGCCAGGGCAGGAGCTTGACCTCCCCCCGGACGCCGTGGGTGGTGACAATTTCACCGGCTTCAATAAAAGGCAGTTTCATAGTATTTCCTCCGGAAAGTCATGGTGTTCTCTATTTTTCCGACGCTCTCCATAGGGTTTCGTCGATATTTTCCAGCAAATCCGCGGCGGTATCCGACCCCACCAGACTGCGGTAGAGGCCGAAACGGCGGCAGTCCAGACCCCCGTAGCCCTCCCCCTGCTGCACCCGGAACCAGGTGTAGGCCTGGCTCTTATGGAGGCTGTAGGCGCTCTGGGCCATTTCAAAGGGCGTTCTGCCCTGGTCGTCTTGAAGCAGAGGCGTGTTGACATCCAGCACGATCTCCCCCTCCTGGTACAGATGGAGGTAGAGCTTCGGCGTGTCCCAAACCCCGAAGCGCCCGGCGGAGTCCGGGAACTGCTCCGGATCTCCGGCGGCCTCCACCGCCTGGGTCAGGCAGTGGGCGTTGAGCTTATGCTGGCCGTGGCCGTATTCTCCGTTCAGGTCGTGGCCCAGGATCACCAGGGGCCGAAAGCGGCGGATCTGTTCCACCTGCCAGGCTAAAATGCCGTCGTCCCTGTGAAAATACTCCGCCTCTTTCAGCTGCTTGGTGTAAAAATCCCGGGCGGTGCCCACCACAGGATAGCGGCGCAGCCCCAGCTCCCACAATCCGTCCAGCCGCTCGTGCTTCCGGACGGGCTCGTCATAGTGTTCCGTCATAAAGGCGGTCTGGACCTCCAGCCCCCGGTCCAGGGCGTAAGTGCTCATGGCCGCGCCGAAAAACAGCACGTCGTCATCGGCGTGGGTGGGAAACACCAGCAGATCCGCCGTTTCCCAGGGCGGCAGCCACTGCTGGGCCTGCCTGGGGAGTTTCCCCTCGGTGAAGAGCGCAATCTCACAGATGGAGGCCTCTCCGGAGGGTTTCAGCAGCGCAGTGGATACGCCCTGGGGCAGGATAACCGCCTCATGCAGAAAGCCGCCGCCGATTTTTTCCTCCCCGCCTGCCCAGAAGAGGGTCCCCTCCGGCGGGACCTGCTCCCACTTGATCACCAGGGCGGCAAAGGGAATCTCGCAGTCGATGAGAATCGGCCGCTCCGGGGAGCAGCTGACCAGGGTCTCATAGGCGCCGTCGTCCAAGAGCGACACGGGACCGGCCCCCGCCACCGTGAAGGTGATCCCCGCAGTGATGGGTTCCGCCTCGGGCGGCTGCGTCTGGGGCTCTGTCGGAGGCTCCGTGGGGGGCTCTGTCATCTCCGGGGCCGCCTGGATGGTTGTTTCCGGGGTCTGTTCCGTCGCCGGGGCGGGGGCCGCCGGGGACGCCGGATTCCGGGCGCAGGCGGCCAGACTCAGCAGCAGGATAAGCAGCACCAGCTTTCCTTTCACACCCATCCCCCCGTTTCTTCTTCCATTCTTCCCCGTATAGATACGAAAAATGCGTGACGAAACGTCACGCATCCTCGTTTAATCCACGATCTCGACCGTGACCTTCTCGCCGGTGCGCTGGGCTACAGTCTTAATAATGGTGCGAATCTCTTTCGCGATTCGTCCCTGGCGGCCGATCACCTTGCCCATGTCGCCTTCGGCGACACGCAGCTCCAGCACCTTGCCGTCCTCGTCCTCGATTTCGGTTACGGTGACTGCCTCAGGATCATCCACCAGATTCTTTGCCATATACAGCAAGAGTTCTTTCATTGTGGGATTCTCCTTTGGGGCTCTTACAGCACGCCGGCGCTCTTGAGCAGGCCGCGGACGGTATCGGTGGGCTGTGCGCCGTTCTTGATCCAGTTCTGAGCCTTCTC
>DETX01000026.1 GCA_002362145.1 Clostridiales bacterium UBA3277 | reverse complement strand
CAGTCCCTGGACGGCCTGCTGGAGGCCATCGGTCTGGACCGGGACAAGGTCTGTACCTACTGCTGGACCGGCGAAGAATAAGCCGCGTAAATACTTATTAAGATAAGGAGCCACTCTATGGAGCATCAAAATTCTTTTTCCGCCAGCTACGCCGCCGCGGGTGTGGACATCACCGCCGGCTATAAAGCTGTGGAGCTGATGAAAAAGCACGTCGCCCGGACCCGCAACGCCGGCTGCCTGGACGATGTGGGCGGCTTCGGCGGCTGCTATGGCCTGCCCATCGCCGGAATGGAGGAGCCCGTCCTGGTCTCCGGCACCGACGGCTGCGGCACCAAGGTAAAGCTCGCCATTCTCATGGACAAGCACGACACCATCGGCATCGACGCCGTGGCCATGTGCGTCAACGACATCATCTGCGTGGGTGCGAAGCCCCTGTTCTTCCTGGACTACATCGCCTGCGGCAAGAATGTGCCCGAGAAGATTGCCTCCATCGTCTCCGGCGTGGCCGAGGGCTGTGTCCAGTCCGGCGCCGCCCTCATTGGCGGCGAGACCGCCGAGCATCCGGGCCTCATGCCCGTGGACGAATATGACCTGGCGGGCTTCGCCGTGGGCATTGTGGACAAGAAGAAGATTCTCAATAAGGAGCGCATGGAAGCCGGCGACGTCGTCATCGCCCTGCCCTCCACCGGCATCCACAGTAACGGCTTCTCCCTGTGCCGGAAGGTCTTTCACATTGACGACAACGCCCCCCTGCTCTATGAGCCCCGGGAGGAGCTGGGCGGCAAGACCATTGCCGAAACCCTGCTGACCCCCACCAAAATCTACGTTAAGCCCGTGCTGGCCTTGCTGGAACAGGTGGATGTGAAAGGCATCAGCCACATCACCGGCGGCGGCTTCTACGAGAATATCCCCCGCTCCATCCCCGACGGCCTCTGCGCCAGAATTGACCTTGCCTCCGTGAAGGTCCTGCCCATCTTCGACCTCATCGCGAAGTTTGGCGACATTCCCCAGCGGGATATGTTCAACACCTTCAACATGGGCGTGGGCATGAGCATCGTCGTCCCCGCCGACCAGGTGGAGCGCTCCCTGGCCATTCTCCGGGAAAACGGTCAGGACGCCTACGTCATGGGCGTCATCGAGGCCGGAGAGGAAAAGGTGATCCTGAAGTGAGCACCCGGATCGCGGTTCTGGTCTCCGGCGGCGGCACCAATCTGCAGGCCCTCATCAATGCACAGAGCCGGGGCGAACTGGGCGGCGGCGAGATCGTGGCCGTCATCTCCTCCGCCCCCGGGGCCTATGCCCTGGAACGGGCCGAAAAAGCCGGAATCCCCGGCTATGTGCTGCCGAGAAAGGCCTTTCCCTCCAACCAGGCCATGACCGTGGCTTTGGTTGAAAAGCTCCGGGAGCTGGCCATCGATCTGGTGGTTCTCGCCGGGTGCATGGTCATCTTCACCCGGGAGCTGGTGGACGCCTACCCCAACGCCGTGATGAACGTCCATCCGGCCCTCATTCCCGCCTTCTGCGGGCCCGGGTTCTACGGGCTCCACGTCCACGAGGCCGCCCTGGGCTACGGCGTGAAGCTCTCCGGCGCCACCGTCCACTTCGTCAGTGAGGAGTGCGACGGCGGGCCCATCATCGCCCAAAAGGCCGTGGCCGTCCGGGAGGACGACACCCCCCAGACCCTCCAAAAGCGCATTATGGAGGAGGCCGAATGGAAACTGCTGCCCCAGGCCGTGGCCCTGTTCTGTCAGGGCAGGCTGTCTGTCCGGGGCCGCACCGTCATGATCAGAGAGGAGTAACCAATGAACGTTTACGAAGTCAAGACGATGGCCCAGCGCCTGACGGGGAACACCTACCCCGGCCGGGGAATTGTCATCGGCAAAAGCGCGGACGGAACGTCCGCCGTCACCGCCTACTTCATCATGGGCCGCAGCGCCAACTCCCGCAACCGGGTCTTTACGGAAAAGAACGGAGCGGTCTACACCGAGCCCTTCGATGTCTCTAAGGTGGAGGACCCCAGCCTCATCATCTACGCCGCCATCCGGAAGATGGGCAAGCATCTCATCGTCACCAACGGCGACCAGACCGACACCATTTACAAGGGCCTGGCCGGAGGCATGAGCTTCAGCGACGCCCTGGCCTCCCGCTGCTTTGAGCCCGACCCCCCCAACTTCACCCCCAGAATCAGCGGACTGATGACCTTCGAAAACGGGGATTTCTCCTACCAGATGAGCATTCTCAAGTCCGGCGACGAGGCTGGCTCCTTCTGCAACCGCTTCACCTACAACTACGCTTCCAAGGCGGGCCTGGGCCACTTTATCCACACCTATGTCTGCGACGGAAACCCCATCCCCACCTTCCAGGGAGAGCCCGAGCGGGTGGCCATCCCCAACGACATCGACGCGTTCACCCAGGAGATTTGGAACGCCCTGGATGAAAACAATAAGATTTCCCTCTACGTCCGGTATGTCAATCTCGCCACCGGCCGGGAGGAAAACCGCCTGATCAATAAAAATATGTGAGGTGCCCCATGAAGGAATTTGAGCTAAAATATGGCTGTAACCCCAATCAGAAGCCCGCGAAGATCTACATGGCCGACGGGTCTGAGCTTCCCATCACCATCTTGAACGGCCGTCCCGGCTATATCAACTTCCTGGACGCCCTGAACTCCTGGCAGCTGGTCAAGGAGCTGAAGGCCGCCACCGGCATGGCCGCCGCCACCTCCTTTAAGCACGTCTCCCCCACCTCCGCCGCCGTGGGCAAGCCCCTGCCGGAGGCGCTGAAGAAGGCCTGCTTCGTAGACGATGTGGCTGAGCTGGATGAAAATCCTCTGGCCTGTGCCTATGCCCGGGCCCGGGGCACCGACCGGCTGTGCTCCTTCGGCGACTGGGTGGCCCTGTCCGACGAGTGCGACGCCATGACCGCCTCCCTGATTGCCAAGGAGGTCTCCGACGGCATCATCGCCCCCGGCTACACCGACGAGGCCCTGGCCATCCTGAAAACCAAGCGCAAGGGCAGCTACAACATCGTCGCCATTGACCCGGACTATGTCCCTGCCGAGCAGGAGCACAAGCAGGTTTTCGGCGTCACCTTCCAGCAGGGCCGCAACAACTTTAAGATTGACGAGGCGCTGCTGAACAATCTGGTCACCGCCAAGAAGGACCTGCCCGAGAGCGCCAGGATTGACCTCATCGTCTCCCTGATCACCCTCAAGTACACCCAGTCTAACTCCGTGTGCTTCGCCTACGATGGTCAGGCCATCGGCGTGGGCGCCGGCCAGCAGTCCCGGATTCACTGCACCCGGCTTGCCGGCGGCAAGGCCGACACCTGGTTCCTGCGGCAGCATCCCAAGGTCCTGGGCCT
>DETX01000053.1:1908-3639 GCA_002362145.1 Clostridiales bacterium UBA3277 | reverse complement strand
GGAGATGTTCCAGTACACCACCCCCGAGGGCTCCGACGAGGCCTTCGAGGAGCTGGTCCACAAGGCGGAAAACCTGGTAGCCGGTCTGGGTCTCCACTTCCGCACCGTGAAGCTGGCGGCAGGCGACTGCTCCGCCTCCATGGCCCGGACCTACGACATTGAAATTCTCATTCCCTCCATGAACGGCTACAAGGAGGTCTCCTCTGTCAGTAACGCCCGGGACTATCAGGCCCGCCGGGGCAACATCCGCTTCCGCCGTGCCGACGGCAAGCTGGACTTCGTCCACACCCTGAACGGCTCCGGCCTCGCCACCTCCCGGATTTTCCCCGCCATCGTGGAGCAGAACCAACGCGCCGACGGCAGCGTGGTCATCCCCGAGGCCCTGAGAAAATACATGGGCGGCATGGAAGTCATCGCCCCCAAGAAGTAAAAAAGGAGAAACAGGCATGGAGAAAAACATTCACAAGCCCAAGTGGTGGGACGAGTTTCTGGCCTTCGCCGTGAAGGGCAACGCCATGGCTCTGGCCGTGGGCACCATCATCGGCGCCGCCTTCTCCGGCATCACCAAGAGTCTGACCGACGACGTGATCATGCCCATCATCGCCATCTTCATGGGCGGCATCGATTTTTCCGAGCTGAAGCTGACCCTGCCCCGGCTTTTCTCCGAGCCCGTGGTGGACGAGGCCGGAAACGTCATCCTCAATACCCTCAACTACGGCAACTTCATCTCCGCCGTCATCAACTTCCTGATTCTGGCTCTGGTGGTGTTCTTCCTGGTGAAGGGCCTGAACAAGCTGGCCGCCATCGGCAAGAAGAAGGAAGAGGAAGCCGTTAAGGAGCCCGAGCCCCCCGCCCCCAGCGCTGAGGAAGTGCTGCTGACCGAGATCCGGGATCTGCTGAAAAACAAATAATCTCCGGGGGACTGCTTTTCGGCAGTCCCCTTTTCAAAAAGCTGTGAAATCGTCACAAAAATACCGATTCCTATTTGACAAATACAACCAAGTACCTTATAATAAAAGAGTACGGGCATTTTTGTCCCTGCTTTAAAGAAAATTCTGAAAAGGACGGATCAGAACATGTATAAGATCGTTCGCAAGAAAGAGCTGAATTCCGCCGTCACCCTCATGGACATCGAAGCCCCCTTCGTTGCCCGGAAGGCCAAGGCCGGTCAGTTCATCATTTTCCGCATCGACGAGATGGGCGAGCGGGTCCCCCTGACCATTGCCGGCTATGACCGGGAGAAGGGCACCGTTTCCATCATTTTCCAGAAGGTGGGCTTCTCCACCAAGGCCCTGGGCGCTCTGAACGAGGGCGACTACATCCAGGACTTTGTGGGCCCCCTGGGCCGTCCCACCGAGGTCGAGGGCAAGAAGAGAGTGTGCGTGGTCGGCGGCGGCGTGGGCTGCGCCATCGCCCTGCCCGCTGCCCGGGCCTTTAAGGAGGCCGGCGCCATTGTGGACGTGATCATCGGCTTCCGCACCAAGGACATCGTCATCTTGGAGGAGGAGTTCCGGGAATGCTCCGACAACCTCTACCTCATGACCGACGACGGCTCCTACGGCGAGAAGGGCTTCGGCACCGTGAAGCTCCAGGCCCTGCTGGAGAGCGGCGTTGCCTATGACGAGGTCCTGGCCATCGGCCCCGTGCCCATGATGAAGTTCGTCTGCAAGACCACCGAGCCCTTCGGCGTCCACACCATGGTGTCCCTGAACCCCATCATGATCGACGGCA
>DETX01000053.1:541-1593 GCA_002362145.1 Clostridiales bacterium UBA3277 | reverse complement strand
ACCGGCATGTGCGGCGGCTGCCGGGTCACTGTGGGCGGCCAGACCAAGTTCGCCTGCGTGGACGGCCCCGAGTTTGACGGCCATCAGGTGGATTTCGCCGAGCTCATGAGCCGCAACGGCACCTACGTGGAGCGTGAAAAAGAAGTCGCCGAGAAGCACACCTGCCGCATGGAAGCCATGGGCAAGGCCCTGATCAAGTAAGGAGGACGCGGAAATGGCAAATATGACTTTAGTTAAGACTCCTATGCCTGAGCAGGACCCCAAGGTCCGTGCCCGGAATTTCAAAGAGGTCACCCTGGGCTACACCGCCGAGATGGCCATGGAAGAGGCCAAGCGCTGCCTGCACTGCAAGAACCCCAAGTGCGTGGAGGGCTGCCCAGTCAATGTCCGCATCCCCGAGTTCATCGCCAAGGTGGGCGAGGGCGACTTCAAGGCCGCCTATGAGATCATCACCTCCACCAACGCCCTGCCCGCCCTGTCCGGCCGGGTCTGCCCCCAGGAGACCCAGTGCGAAAGTAAGTGCATCCGGGGCATTAAGGGCGAGCCCGTGGCCATCGGCCGTCTGGAGCGGTTCGTGGCCGACTGGTATCGGGAAAACGTCAACGCCATGCCTGAGAAGGTGCCCTCCAACGGCATCCAGGTGGCCGTGGTGGGCTCCGGCCCTGCCGGTCTGACCTGCGCCAGCGATCTGGCCAAGAAGGGCTACGAGGTCTCCGTTTTTGAGGCGCTGCACACCGCCGGCGGCGTGCTGGTCTACGGCATCCCCGAGTTCCGTCTGCCCAAGGCCATTGTTGCCAACGAGGTCACCAAGCTGGAGGCCCAGGGCGTGAAGGTCATGACCAACATGGTCATCGGCCGGGTGCTGACCATCGACGAGCTGTTTGAGATGGGCTTCAAGGCCGTATTCGTGGGCTCCGGCGCTGGCCTTCCCATGTTCATGAACATCCCCGGCGAGAGCCTGAAGGGCGTCATGTCCGCCAACGAATATCTGACCCGGACCAACCTGATGAAGGCCTACAACCCCGACGCCGACACCCCCGTCATCCGCTCCA
>DETX01000053.1:0-220 GCA_002362145.1 Clostridiales bacterium UBA3277 | reverse complement strand
ATGGACGCCGCCCGGTGCGCCATGCGTCTGGGTGCTGAGCACGTGTACATCGTCTACCGCCGGGGCGAGGCGGAAATGCCCGCTCGTCTGGAGGAGCAGCACCACGCCAAGGAAGAGGGCATCGAGTTCAAGACCCTGTGCAACCCCGTGGAGATCCTGGGCGACGAAAATGGCCGGGCCTGCGGCATCAAGTGCGTCCGCATGGAGCTGGGCGAGCCCG
>DETX01000052.1:12394-12546 GCA_002362145.1 Clostridiales bacterium UBA3277 | reverse complement strand
CCCTACACCCGGAGCCTGATTTCCGCCATCCCCATTCCGGACCCCATTCTGGAGAAGAACAAGGTCCTCTTCACCTACGACCCCTCTGTCCACGACTACAGCGTGGAGCAGCCGGAGCTGACGGATATCGGCCACAACCACTATGTCTACGG
>DETX01000052.1:11725-12053 GCA_002362145.1 Clostridiales bacterium UBA3277 | reverse complement strand
CAGCAGCGGGAAACCGGAATCCCGGTGAAGTCCATCACCATTCTGGACCCCAACGCGCCCCCGGAGGAGAGGAAGGCCGTGGAGACCCCCATCCCCAGTGACGAGAGCATCTTGGACAGACCTGTCCACGATACCGGAAGCCTGTGGTACAAGATCCTCTGCTTCTTCCTGCCGATCATCGGTATTTTTGTGGGATTGATTTTCCGGAAGCATAATTATATCCGCAACTACAAATCCTGCATGAAGGGCGCCTGGATCGGCCTGGGTACCCGGGCGGTGATCATTCTGATCTTCTGCCTGCTGCTGATTTTGGCGGTCATATAGGTTC
>DETX01000052.1:9191-11471 GCA_002362145.1 Clostridiales bacterium UBA3277 | reverse complement strand
TTTTGGCGGTCATATAGGTTCATGGTTTTCTGCGGAGCGGCGGCAGCGCCGCTCCGCAGTCTGCGTTAAGGAGATTCTATGAAAAAAACGGGAAGGGACAACCGGCCCCATCTGCCCCCTGTCCAGCGGGTGGAGCTTTCCGGGGAGCATACCGTGCTTCGGATCATTTTGATGGCCGGTTTTTTGGCCATCGCCCTGGTGGCCTTCGGCACGGGACTGCATTCGCTTTTATCCACCGAGCCCACCTGGCAGGTGGTGGAGGAAAATACCAAGGGGCCCACCTGGGCGGAGGACTTTGTGCTCCGATATGACTTTGGCAGCGCCGGGAAGAACGCCACTGCCGCCAAGCGGCAGCTCACCAGAGTTTACAGCGACGCCCTGGAGACGGCCTACCGCCTGTTCGCCCCGGAGGTCCGGGAGGAGGGCTTCTACAACATCGGCTACCTGAACAGTCACCCCAATGAGGACGTGGCGGTGGAGGCGGGGCTGTACCAGGCCCTGGAGCTGGCAGCCCGCTCCGGGGACCGGCATATTTTCCTGGCCCCCGCCGCAGCGGAGTATATGCCCGTATTTTCCTGCGGCGACGACGTGGAGGCCGCCCTCCTGGACCCCGGCAAAAATGGGGAGTCCGCCGATTGGCTCAGGGAGCTTTCGGAATACACCGCAGACCCCCAGCATATCCGCCTGGAGCTGAAGGGAGAAGGGAAGGTGCGCCTGTCCGTCTCCCAGGCGTATCTGCGGTTCGCCCAGGAGTGTGGAATTGAAACGCTGCTGGACTTTGGTTTCCTGCTCAATGCCTTCCAGACAGACTACCTGGCGGACCGCCTTGCGTCAGAGGGCTTCCTGTACGGATATCTGGCGAGTACCGATGGCTATACCCGGAACCTGGACCCCAGGGAGGGGAGTTTCGAGCAGAATCTCTTCCACCGGGAGGAAACAAAGATTTCCCAGCCCGCCCGGCTGCGCTATACCGGCCCCATGAGCATTGTGACCTTCCGGAACTATCCCCTGACCGACCGGGACCAGTGGCGCTGCTATGCCTACCAGAATGGGGACACTGTCTCCCTCTTCCTGGACAGTGCTGACTGCCGCAGCAAAAGCGCCCTGCCGGAGCTGACGGTCTACGCCCGGGAGCTGAGCTGCGGGGAGCTGGCAGTGCTGGCGGCGAACTGCTTCGTCTCAGATGACTTCCGCCAGGAGGAACTGAGCGATTTGAGAGAGCAGGGGGGCAATGCCCTGTGGTTTGCGGGCGATGAGCTGTGCTATACCGACCCGGAAAACCCGCCCTATCTGCTGGATGAGAACCCCGACTTTACACTGTCTTTAAAATAGGATATGAAAAATCCCCGGTGTGATTGACCAGATCACATCGGGGATTTTTCAGAGAAAAAGAGAGGTAAGAAAATGAAAAGAATGAAGAAATCTTTCTTATGGCACTAGTATACCCCGGGAGTATTAAGATTTAAAGAGATAAATTATTAAAAGAGTATTAAGCAAAGAAAAAACAAGGGCTGGTTTTTATGCAAAACGTCAAATGTAAACAATTTGTGGCAGCCCTTGACTTTTCGAAAAATTGGGGTATAGTAAGGACAAAAGAATTTAGCACTCTTTTAGCTAGAGTGCTAAAAGACGAAAGGAAGGAACGCTATGAACTTTCAGAACTATACTCAGAAGTCTCTGGAGGCGGTCCAGAGCGCCCAGAATTTGGCCCGGGAGAACGGTCATCAGCAGTTAGAGCAGGTCCATCTGCTCCTGGCCCTGCTGCGCCAGGAGGGTGGGCTGATCCCGCAGCTTCTTAAGAAAATGGATGTCACCGTGGAGAGTCTGGACGCGGCGGCGGAGGCGGAGCTTCGGAAGCTCCCCTCGGTGAAGGCCAGCCGGGAGGCGGATCGGTTCTACATTTCCGCCGACGTGGACGCCGCCTTCAATGCCGCCGAGGCCCAGGCCAAGACCATGCACGATGACTATGTCTCTGTGGAGCATCTGCTGCTGGGTCTGCTGGATACGGCCCAGGGGGGCGTGAAAAAGCTCTTCGAGACCTACCGCATTACAAAAGAAAACGCCCTGAAGTCGCTGCAGGCCGTCCGGGGCAACCAGCGGGTCACCACCGACAACCCGGAGGGCACCTATGACGCCCTGGAAAAGTACGGCACGGACCTGGTCAAACGGGCCCGGGAGCAGAAAATGGACCCGGTCATCGGCCGGGACGAGGAGATTCGAAACGTCATCCGGATTCTGTCCCGCAAGACCAAGAATAACCCCGTCCTCATCGGCGAGCCC
>DETX01000052.1:7436-8875 GCA_002362145.1 Clostridiales bacterium UBA3277 | reverse complement strand
GGCGAGCCCGGCGTGGGCAAAACCGCCATCGCCGAGGGTCTGGCCCAGCGGATTGTGAAAAAGGACGTGCCCAAGAGCCTCCAGGATAAGACCATTTTCTCCCTGGATATGGGCGCCCTCATTGCCGGCGCCAAGTACCGGGGGGAGTTCGAGGAGCGGCTGAAAGCCGTTCTGAACGAGGTCAAGCAGTCCGAGGGCAAGATCATCCTCTTCATCGACGAGCTGCACACCATTGTGGGCGCGGGCAAGACCGAGGGCAGCATGGATGCGGGCAACCTCTTAAAGCCCATGCTGGCCCGGGGCGAGCTGCACTGCATCGGCGCCACGACCCTGGACGAATACCGTCAGTATATTGAAAAGGACGCGGCCCTGGAGCGCCGGTTCCAGCCGGTCCAGGTGGATGAGCCCACGGTGGAGGACACCATCGCCATCCTCCGGGGCCTGAAGGAGCGCTATGAGGTGTTCCACGGCGTGAAAATCGCCGATTCCGCCATCATCGCGGCGGCGACACTGTCCCACCGCTATATCACCGACCGGTTCCTGCCGGATAAGGCCATCGACCTCATCGACGAGGCCTGCGCCCAGATCCGCACGGAGATGGACTCCATGCCCACGGAGCTGGACGAGGTGTCCCGGAAGATCATTCAGATGGAGATTGAGGAGGCGGCCCTGAAAAAGGAAGAGGACGAGCTGTCCAAGGGACGCCTGGCGGAGCTGCAAAAGGAGCTGGCCGAGGCCCGGGATAAGTTCAACGCCATGAAGGCCCAGTGGGAAAATGAGAAAAACGCCATCGGCAAGGTCCAGCAGCTCCGGGAGCAGATCGAGGACCTGAACCGGCAGATTGAGGCCGCCGAGCAGAGCTACGATCTGGAAAAGGCGGCGGAGTTAAAATACGGCCGTCTGCCTGAGGCTCAGCGCCGCCTGGAAGAGGAAGAGCGCCGGGCCCAGGAGGCCAAGGAGAGCAACATCCTCCGGGACCGGGTCACCGACGAGGAAATCGCCAGGATTGTGGAGCGCTGGACGGGAATTCCCGTATCCCGGCTGGTCCAGGGGGAGCGGGAGAAGCTGCTGCACCTGGATGAAACCCTCCACAAACGGGTGGTTGGCCAGGATGAGGCCGTCACCGCCGTCACCGAGGCCATCCAGCGCAGCCGGGCCGGTATCCAGGACCCCAACCGGCCCATCGGCTCCTTCCTGTTCCTGGGCCCCACGGGCGTGGGCAAGACGGAGCTGGCCAAGACCCTGGCCGAGGCTCTGTTCGACGACGAAAACAACCTGGTCCGCATCGATATGTCCGAGTATATGGAGAAATTCTCCGTCTCCCGGCTCATCGGCGCGCCTCCAGGATATGTGGGTTATGAGGAAGGCGGCCAGCTCACCGAGGCCGTCCGCCGCAAGCCCTACTCCGTGGTCCTCTTCGACGAGGTGGAGAAGGCCCA
>DETX01000052.1:5577-7103 GCA_002362145.1 Clostridiales bacterium UBA3277 | reverse complement strand
GACGTGTTCAACGTGCTGCTGCAGGTTCTGGACGACGGCCGGATCACCGATTCCCAGGGCCGCACCGTGGACTTTAAGAATACCATCCTGATTCTGACCTCCAATCTTGGCTCGGAGTATCTGCTGGGCGGCATCAACGAGGACGGCACCATTCAGGAGAGCGCGAGAGCCCAGGTGGACGCCCTTCTGCGCCGGTCCTTCCGGCCGGAATTCCTGAACCGTCTGGACGAGATCGTGTTCTACAAGCCCCTGACCAAGGAGAATGTGACGAAGATCATCGACCTGCAGATTGAGAAGCTCAACCGCCGGCTGGAGGATCAGCAGATCCGGCTGGTCCTGACCCAGGCGGCCAAGTCGGCCATTGTGGACGCGGCCTATGATCCCCAGTACGGCGCCCGGCCCCTGCGCCGGTATGTCCAGCACACCGTGGAGACCATGCTCAGCAAGCGTCTGCTGAAGGGCGACATCCTGCCCGGCCAGACCGTCACCGTGGACGCCTCCGGCGGCGAACTGGAGCTGAGGTAAGTGTCCTAAAAAAGAGGCCCTCCCTCCCGGGAGGGCCTCTTTGGTCCCTGGCATAGAAAAGCCTTCCCTCAAGAAGGTGTCTCCGGGGGAAAAAGTAACAGAAAGCCAAGGAATGGCTGTTTCCAATCTGCCATAAAAAATCTCAGTTTTGTCACCTTTTTCCCGAGAGAATTCAGAGGAAATTAAAGAAATTTCTGAGACTGGTGTCATATCCGGCGGCAAGATTTAAGAACTTATTAAAAAATGTAGTTACTTTGTAATTTTTTGTAATTTCCCTATTGACATCCTTGCCGGGGTGTGATATCATGCAGACATGAAAGAGATGCCACACCCGGCGGACCCTGGAATCCCGGCCTCCGGCTCCGGCACAGATTTCTAAAAATGTTTTTTCATTAGGAGGTTAGAAACAATGAAAACAGTATGTAAGAAGCTGCTCACCTTCATGCTGGTGGCAGTGATGCTGGTTTCCGTCATTCCTTTCCAGGCATTTGCGGCGGAGGACCCTGTTCCGGTCTTTGCCAATATAGGTTTGACGAGCAACAGCGCTGCGGTCGGTCAGACCCTGGAAGCTGCAATCCAGACGGTCGTTGACTGCGACGGCTATAGCGTTGTTGCGGCTACCATTAAGAACAACGGGACTGTCACCAGTGATTTTAAGACTGCGGAAGAGCTGATGGCTCGCTGGGCGACTGTCACCCTTAATGAGGGCGATGAACTGCATCTGACCTGTGAGGCTAAGCCCGCCCCTCTTACTGCGTTGAACGTCACCGCCAACTTTGTTGCCGATGGCGTCACTGTGGGCACCTGGTCTGGCACTGCTAACCCTGACGAGACCGCAGCCGGTGTTGGTATTTATGCCTTCAGCAATTGGGACAAGAAGGACAACTATGAGGGCTTTACCGTGAGCGACGGCACCAAGACCATCGCTGAGAGCCAGACCATCACTGTGAATGTCATCCCCAAGGCGACGACTCCTACCACCACTCCTCCCACCACTCCTC
>DETX01000052.1:0-5293 GCA_002362145.1 Clostridiales bacterium UBA3277 | reverse complement strand
TCCTCCCACCACTCCTCCCACCACCTACACCATCACGTTCAAAGTGGAAGGCCGTGATGATCAGACGGTCACCGTTACGGAAGGCGAGGACATCCCCATGCCCGAAAATCCCACCAAGACGGGCTACTCCTTCCAGAAGTGGTATCCCCAGGGTAACACCGCTGGCAGACTTGACCCCTATACCAAGTTTGTGCCTGGTCAGACGCCTACCACCTACTGGGCCCTGTTCAAGGACGACTCTGATCCTAACAACACCAGAGGTGCCATCAAGATCTTTGCCCGCTACTATGTTGGTACTACCTTCCGCTATGAGGCCCACCTGTACGACCTGAGCGACATCCAGAAGGGCACCAATGTGCTGGACCTGCTGAAGACCCATGAGGCTGAGACCCGCGACGCCCTGCCCTACCACGACGGCGACGGCCTGTACGAGTGGAGAGACACCTACTACTACGATTACAACACCGGTGCCAAGCTGACTTCTCAGGATCTGACCGTCAACGGTGACCAGTACGTATTCATTAAGCTCTACGCCAAGGACTCCGTCAAGTCCAACGTCATGCTCTATGTCCACGCTGGCATCGAGAGCGCCGGCCACGTGTTTGAGATGCCCGGCTACCTGCCCAAGGACCTGGTTACCCGGGACGATGTGGCTGCCGTCATCAAGAAGAACTACACCGGCTCCAACATGAAGATTCAGGGCCTGTACGACGACGAGAGCTTCACCCAGCTGCGCAACGGCGGTAAGCCCACCGCTGCCAACGCCCTCACCGTCCCCTCCGACGGCAAGATCCTAAAGGTCCATGTCCTGCTGTCCAACGCGACTTACACCGGCAGCAACGGCGGTTCCTCCTCCTCCTCTTCCAACGGCAATGTGGACACCTCCAACCCCAAGACCGGCGACTCCATCTACGTGGCTGTTACCGTTCTGGGCATGTCCGCCGCGGCTCTGGCTGCCGTCTACTTCTTCGAGAAGAAGCGCGCTGCCCGCTAAGGACCCTTTGAGAAACTCAAAATCCTAATGAAATGACCCGGCGGTGAAAACCGCCGGGTATTTCTTTGGAAAGGACCATCTGGTTTTACCCAAGACCACCGTCTCCAATGGACGGCGGTTTTCATTTTCGTGGAAGGGGGGGGATCGCCCAGCCGGACGTGTTTTCCGGCTGGACAAACCGAACCGCCTGTGGTAAACTGGGGTTACACGATTTGGCAAGAAGGAAGAGGAACATGATAAAATACGGCAAACACCTGGCGGTGCTGGCCTTGCTCCTGATGCTTCTGCCCTGGGGCACGGCCCGGGCCCTGGACAGCCAGGAGGCGGTGGCCATTGGAAACCGCCGGATCTACCCATCAGCCCGGGAGCTGGACCTGTCTGAGGAGAACCCCGGTCAGGCCGCGGTCATCGCCCAGGCCCTGGAAAAGCTGCCCCAGCTGGAAACCATCAACCTGATCACCCGGCGGGGAATCTGCCGCTGGGATGTGGAGGAGCTGGACCTTCTCCGCCAGGCGGCCCCCCAGGCCCGGTTCCGGTGCGGCTTTGACCTGTTCGGCCAATTTGTCACCTCCGAGGACCAGAGAATCGAATATAAAAATGTGGACATCGGAAACGAGGGCCTCCCCCGGCTGCGCCGGGTGATTCCGTATCTGGCAAGCTGTGAGTATCTGCTGCTGGACGACTGCGGGGTGGACGATGCGCAGATGGACCGCCTGCGTCGGGACACTCCCCAGATGGAGGTGGTCTGGCGGATTCACGCGGGGGCGTACACCGTGCTCACCGACACGGATCTGCTCCGCCCCGGAAACGGCCAGTGCGACGATCGCTATACTCCGCTGTTCCGCTACTGCCATGACACACGGTATCTGGACATCGGCCACAACGAGACCGTGACCAATGTGGACTTCGTGGAGGATATGCCCAAATTGCAGGTGGCCATTGTGGCCATCAGCGGGGTGGGGGATCTGACGCCGCTGACGAAATGCCCGGAGCTGGAATACCTGGAGACCTTTTCCAACCGGGTCACGGACATCACACCCCTGGCCCAGTGCGAGAATTTAGAGCACCTGAACATTGGAAACCTCCCCAAGCTCTCGGATATCTCCCCGCTGTACGGCCTGAAAAAGCTGAAGCGGCTGCGCATCTGCTATGCCCACAGCGTTCCCGAGGCTCAGATCAAGGGCTTTGCCCGGGCCCATCCGGAGTGCCTGGTGGATACGGAGGATCTGTATCCCACCGGCGGCGTCTGGCGCCGCACCGCCGACGGCGGCTATGCCCCCCGCTATGCCCTTCTGCGGGAGCAGATGCGCTATTAAAGTCCCACTTGTGGACCTCATAAAAAAGTGCCTCTCGGGCAGGAAGTTCCCAACCGATAAAAAAGTGCCTCCCCTGTCGGGGAGGCACTTGCGTTAGGGCTTACATCCGCAGTGGTCGTCGCACTCCTTGGGGGAGAACTGCCCCGCCGGGAAGGGGATGCGGCTGAAGGCCTCGCAGGGGTCCTCGGTGCAGCAGCCGGCGCTGTCGCAGCATTCCTTCTGGGGCATGCTGTATTCCACCATGGGAATGACAATCTGGGCGTCCCGCTCCAGGCGGATGATGGAGAACTGGCCCAGGGTAACGTAGAGCCGCCGCTGGCCACCGGTGAGGGCCAGCTCCTCGTCAAAGAGAGAGCGGACGCACTCCGGAATCTGGGCGGCGGTGTCGCAGCCGCAGTCGCAGTTTTCCTTGACCTTGGAGGACAGGACCATGGGGTCGAGAACCTCCACAACGGCGATGGGACGATTGGAAGAGCCGATGGTCATGCCGTCCGCCTCCCCGATCCGTGTGTCGCTGCGGAAAATGTGGGCCCGGCTGTCTTCACCGCAGAGGACTGCCCGCTTGGAGAATACGGCCAGGCCGTACAGGCTGGTGGGGCGGCAGGAGCCCACCACCGCGTCGGCCACGATCCGGTAGTAAAAGGTCACGTCGATGCAGTAGTGCTTCCGGTCGAAGGCCACGGGCTCCACATCAATGTAGGTGTGCAGCAGCTCCGCGCTGCGGACCCGGACGTTGGCGGCGGTATCCAGAAGCTGCTGGCAGCCCCGGGTGAGATAGACCCGCAGGTCCTCGATGCAGTCTTTGTCCCGGCAGGAGTCGGTGATCTTGCGGGTGTGGATGGACATACACTGGCGCGGCCCGCCGCCGCCCAGGACGTCGTTGGTTTGTTCGGACATAAGTTTACCTCCCGTATCAGAAAATAAGCGAAGCGCTTATAGGACAGTTTATGCGCCGCTATGCGGGAGGTGCGCCCCAGCCCGGTGCCGTTTTGAAAATGGGAGGAAAAAACCGTCCCCGCCGCATATGCGGCGGGGACGGCGGGGTTACCAGGTGAAGCGGTAGAAGGTTTCGCTGTGATATTTTTCGCCGGCCTTGACGATGGGCTGAGGCCAGTCCGGGTGGTGGAGGCAGTCCGGCGCGAACTGGGTCTCCAGAGCCACGCCGGAATTTTTGCCATAGTAGACGCCGCCCTTGCCGGTCTCATTCAGGAAGTTGCCGGTGTAGACCTGGATGCCGGGGCAGTCCGTGGTGATGGCCAGGGTCCGGCCGGAGACGGGGTCCCGGAGAATGGCGCAGGGGTTGCTGTAGACCTCCCAGTTGTGGTCATAGCCGTTTTGCAGGTGCAGCGGCTCGTAGTCGGCGTTCAGGTCCTGGCCCAGGGCCTTGGGGGCGCGGAAGTCCATGGGGGTGCCGGAGACGTCCCGTTTCTCGCCGGTGGGAATATTTTCCCCGTCGTCGGGGTTGAACCAGCGGCCCGGAAGGGTCAGAAGCTGGTCCATGGCGGCGTCGGTTTTTTCGTGGCCCGCCAGGTTAAAATAGCTGTGGTTCGTCATATTGAACACGGTGTCCCGGTCGCTGACGGCGTCATAGCGGACCCGAAGGCCGTCATTTTCCAGGGTATAGGTCACAAAGATTCGGGCGTTTCCCGGGAAGCCCTGGTCGCCGCTGGGGCTTTCCAGGGTAAAGATAATGGAGCAATCCGTCACCGAGGCCACGCTCCACAGCCGGTGAAAGAAGAAATCCGGACCGGAGTGGAGGTTGTTGCCGTTGTCGTTGACCCCCAGACGGCAGGCTGCATCGCCCAGGCAGAAGGAGGCGCCCTGGGTCCGGTTGGCATTGCGGCCTACGGTGGCGCCGATGCAGCCGGTGCCTAAGCGGTATCCGTTGCAGTCGTCGTGGCCCAAAACCACGTCCGCCAGGGCGCCCTGGGCGTCAGGCACCAGAAGGCTCACCAGCGTGGCACCGTAATCCGTCACCGAGGCGGAGAGGGCTCCACAGGATAAGGTGTAGAGAGAGGCGGTTTCTCCGGAGGGCAAAACGCCGAAATATTTTTTCATGATTTTTTCTCCCTTCATTTTTTTTGGAGGAACAGGCGGGATTATGTAAAGACCCCTAAAGAGAATTATACTATATTGCGGAGTGGATTTCAAACATTTCTTTTAGAACGTCCCTTTTTTGGAAACTTTCCCGGCTCCAGCGGAAAAAACGGGGAGCCTTGGGAACCGGTACTTTTTTGCCGAAAAAGAACGCATACCACATTTTGTATCTGCTTCTTGACAAAACCACAATATGTAGTATAATGGGTCATGCACGCGGGCGCACAGGTCCTGCGTCCAAAGGAGGAACCACGATGAAGATTATTAAAAGAAACGGTGCCGAGGCCACCTTCGACATCGATAAGATCCTTATGGCCGTGACGAAGGCCAACGAAGCCGCGGACGAGAAGGTTCGTATGACCCCCCTGCAGATACGCAGAATTTCCGAGAGCGTCCAGATCGCCTGCCAGGAGATGGGCCGCAGCCCCTCCGTGGAGGAAATCCAGGACCTGGTGGAGAAGGCCATCATGGCCCACGGCGCCTTTGAAGTGGCCAAGCAGTACATCACCTACCGCTATACCCGCAGCCTGCTGCGCCAGTCCAACACCACCGACGACCGGATTCTCAGCCTCATCGAGTGCAACAACGAGGAGGTCAAGCAGGAGAATGCCAATAAAAACCCCACCATCAATGCCGTCCAGCGGGACTACATGGCCGGTGAGGTCAGCAAGGACATCACCAGCCGGATTCTGCTGCCCCAGGAGATTGTGGAGGCCCACGAGGCCGGCATCATCCACTTCCACGACTCCGACTATTATGCCCAGCATATGCACAACTGCGATCTGGTGAACCTGGACGATATGCTCCAGAACGGCACCGTCATTTCCGGCACCCTCATCGAGAAGCCCCATTCCTTCTCCACGGCCTGCAACATCGCCACCCAGAT
>DETX01000078.1:1323-18095 GCA_002362145.1 Clostridiales bacterium UBA3277 | reverse complement strand
TGAGCGCCCCCGGGCACGTGCCCGGGGTCGCTCTGTCTCCTATACAAATGGCTCCCGGACAAGGAAGCCCTTGGCATCCGTCAGGGTGCCGCCCTCCAGAATCCGGGCCTTCAGCTTCCGCTGGAGGCTCGTTTCCTCGGGATAGTCCTCCGGCGGCAGCGACGGGTTCTTAAACACCCAGAGCCGGTACTCCCGGTTGTCCCCCGCCAAGGGCGTCACGGCAAAGGATTCCTGAAACCGCAGAATCCGGGAGCCGGGAGGCAGCAGTTCCTTGAGGGTGGGCGAGAGGAGCCAGCTGTGGCAGTACATCCGGGCCCCGGCGTACTCCGGGAACGCCCTTCCCAGAAGGGCCCGGGCGTCCAAATAGGACCTGCGAAGCTCCCCCGGCTCCAGCCGGGCATCCGAGGGGATGTGGAGACTGATCACAGGCTCGCCATCCATTCGGATCGGCTCATACTCCAGCTCTCCGATCCGAAAGAGCTTGCAGGAGACCTGCCGCACCGTCCAAAAGCCCCGGTCAAAGCCATAGCTTCCGAAGCTGTCCCTATGCTCCCGCACAAACCGGGTAAAGCAGGCAAAGGTATCCCGGTAAATCTTCTCCCCGATGCCAAGCTCCTCATAGGTCTCTCTGGCTGCCATGGCACAGCGGAGCATACACGCCAGCTCCTTGAAGCCCCCCGGGTCCGGCCCCAGCTTTTCCAGCAGCGCGGCTCTGCCGGACTGCCAGGTCTCTTCCCGGGTCAGCCCGCTCACATCCAGGTCCCGGGGCAGGGACCGGTCCGCCGCCAGGACCGCCTGGGCCGCTTCGGCCGGCAGGTTGATGGCTTCCATCAACTTTTTCATACTTCCTCCTGTCTGTTCCGGAAGGGAGCAAGGACCCGTTCCAGAACCTTTATGTCGTACAGGCCAATCAGCGCGATGCCGCACAGCAGCCAGAAAAAGCCGGAGATTACAAACAGCTGGGGCGTCAGCACCGCCAGGACCGCCGGCAGCAGATTCACGGCCGTCACCAGCAGCATTTTCGGCAGATTCGCCAGGCTCAGAAGAACGGCGTTGATGGCCGTATCCCTCACCCCCATGGGAAACTGGGACAGCAGCGGAAACACCATGCCCGTAAACAGGATCAGGGCAAAGCCCACGAAGCAGATCAGCCCGATCACGGCCATCTGGCCGGGAAAGGCGAGGTTTGCCACGATGCAGTAGTCCACGCCCAGCATAGCCCCCAGAAACAAAATCCCCAGCCACAGCCCCAGGGACCGGCCGAAGCCCTCCCGGAAGGCCCGGAAAAAAGGTCCGCTTCCGCACCTCTCCCCCGCCTGCCAGGCGTACAGGCAGGTAAGCATGGCCTTGGTGGCCGGACCCATGGTCACAATGGGCACAGAGCACACCAGCCACAGCAGATTGATGCCCACCAGCTCCACCAGCCGGGCGCAGAAGGTAAAAAATCTGGAATCCGGATCAAATCTCATGGTATTCTCCTTTATACGCTGCGGATGGGAGGCTTGCGGATATGGGTCTTGGAGAGCTGGTTCAGCGACTGCTCATAGGATTCGTTGGCCAGGGCCGTGTAGAGGATGTCCACAATGTTGAGCTGGGACATCCGGGAGGACATGGCGCCGCTGCGAAACAGCGATTCGTTGGCGGCGGTGTACAGCTTCTCATCCGCCAGCTCCGACACCGGCGACTGGACACAGCGGGTGATGGCAATGATGGCAGTGCCATTTTCCTTGAGGGCCTTCATGCACTCGATGATCTCCACCGTGGCTCCGGAATAGGAGATCACCAGGGCCAGGTCCTCCCTGGTGGCGTTTCTCGCCTGGAGAAGCTGGGAATGCCAGTCCTCATTGATTACGCACAGCTTATTCAGCCGCAGAAATTTCAGGTATGCGTCCTTGGCGGCGCAGAGGGAGGCCCCTAGGCCGAAAAGATAGATCACCCGGGCATTTTTGAGCAGCTCCACGCATTTTTGAATCTCCTTGGCATCCAAAAGCTCCCGGGTCTCCTCCAGGGAACGGATGTTCAGCTCCGTGATCTTGTCAATCACCGTCTCGATGGGGTCCGAGGGCCGGATTTCCTGCTGCTCGGTTTTTCTCGTCTGCTCCTTCAGCGCCAGCTCATAGGTCACCGCCTTGCGGAACTCCTTATAGCCGGAGTAGCCGGTGTGGACGCACATCCGCACAATGGTGGATGCCGAGGAAAAGGTGTGCCTGGCCAGCTCGTGGATGCTCATGTCCACCACCAGCCGGGGGTTTTCCAGGATGACGCCGGCCGCCTCCCGCTCGGTGCTGGAAAAGGTTTTGGCCCGTTCCCGCAGTTGTACCAACGCGCTGCTCATGTCCCTTTCCCTCCCTTTTTCATAAGAATGGTCCTATTTTAACGATTTCTTAATCAATTGGCCATTCGCTTTGTCGCCAAATATGTTTGCCCGCTATTGTGCATTTTGTATAGTTTCTAATTTTTCTTCTCAAATTATTTCATTCAAACCGCCAAGACAACCTCTTTTGAACCAGGGTTTGAAACTTTATTTCTTTCTTGTGCATTTTTCTTGACACAATGTGCACTTTCGGGTACTATGTTTTTAAGCCAGATCCGCCGAATGCGGAGTCCGTAGCCCCGCGGATCTGCTTTTGCTTTTTCCCCTGGGAAAAAGGCAGATTTTTTAAGGAGGAATAAAAATGAAAAAGACCCTTGCTATGCTGCTGGCTGTCGTCATGGTCCTGGGTATGTTTGCCGCCTGCGGCAGCGCCCCCGCTGAGACTAAGGCCCCTGCCGAGACCAAGGCCGACGCCCCCGCTGAAACCAAGGCTGACGCGCCCACCGAAACCCAGGCGTCCGCTGAGCCCGACAACATCGTCATCATGGCGCCCCCTGTCACCGGCTCCTATCTGGAGAACCTGAAAACCTGGGCTGCCGATTTTAACGCCATGTATCCCCACCTGACCGTGGAGATCATCGAAACCTCCTGGGATGAGCACAACGGTAAGCTCTCCACCATGGCCCAGGCCGGCGAGGCCCCCGACATCGCCGAAATCTCCTCCGGCGCCATCGGCACCTATGTGGAGATGGGCGTCGCCATCGACATCGCCCAGTACATGGAGCAGGGCCGTCTTGACGACTACGACGCCAACGCTCTGGACTATATGTCCCTGGAAGGCACCGTCTATGGCCTGCCTCTGTACCTGACCATTCAGTCCATCGGCGCCAACAAGACCCTGATGGAGGAGCTGGGCATCGATGTCCAGAAGATCCAGAACGAGGGCTGGACCTATGAGGAATTCCTGGATGTCATCAAGACCGGCACCACCGATTCCCGCTTCGGCTTCGTCTTTGCCAACTCCGGCGTCACCGCCTCCGACATGCTGAACATCTTCGGCGCTGGCGTGGGCCTGAGCAACAACTTCACCCCCGACCTCAAGTACGCCCTCACCTCCGAGAATATGCTCATCTTCTTCCAGGCTGTGGAAGAGATGATCAAGTCCGGTTATATGCCCAACTACGGCGTGGAAGCCGGCCAGCGTATGGTCATGTGCCAGACCGGCAAGGCCATGATTTTCGGCAAGGCCATGCCTCTGTTCGAAGCCAACTTCAAGAAGAACAACGCCGCCCTGGAGGCCAACGACGGCACTGCCGTTGAAAACTCCCTGCCCATGGATTACGCCTTCCTGCCCGTGCCCACCATGGCCGGCTGCGCCGAGTCCTGCTACGGCACCGTGGACGGCCTGGTCGCCCTGCGCAACAAGGACACCACCGATGAGCACCTGAAGAACGTGCTGCTGTTCATGGACTACATCTGCTCCGGCGACCGCATCGCCGCCTGCATGAACGAGCTGTATCTGGACCCCGTCTGCCAGTCCGGCCGTGACGCCCTGGTTCTGGAAGAGGGCCGGGACGCCAACAACCTGGCCACCGCCGGCCGCTGCATCGGCATGGTTCAGGCGCCTCCCGCCGGTGTCACCGCCGAGATGAACGCCATCGCCCTGCAGATCCGGGATGAGCAGATCATTCCCAAGTTCCAGCTTCTGCTGGCCGGTGAGGCCACCGCTCAGGAGGTCTACGACCACATCTGCGAGGCCGCCTACGCCGCCTTCGGTCAGGACAACTGCGTCTCCGGAAAGCTCGGCTAAGCCTTTCCTCAACACCCACCCCACTTTGGTGGGGTGGGTGATTTCATTCAAGGAGGTCGGAAGATATGAATCAAACCAAAGCCCCCCGGCTGCGGGCGCGGCGAAAGGCCCGGTTTACCAATGACGATCTGTGGGGCTACATTTTTATTGCCGCCGCCATGATCATCTTCTGCGTGTTCACCCTCTATCCCGTCATCAACGCCGTCTATACCAGCTTTTTAAACTACAAGCCCTTCGGCTCCGAATACGTGGGGCTGAAAAACTACGCCGACACCCTGAAATACTCCAAGTTTAATCTCTTCTACAAGGCCGCCTGGAACACTCTGGTCTACACCATTGTGGTGGTTCCCCTGTCGCTGCTGATTTCCTTCTCCATCTCTGTGATGATTCTGCCCTTCCAGAAGAAAACCCAGTCCGTATTCAAGGCCATGTACTACCTGCCCGGCATTGCCTCCGGCGTCGCCCTGTCCGTGGTATGGCTGTGGCTGTACGATTCCTCCCCTGACGGACTTTTCAACAAATTTCTGGGCTTCTTCCACATTCCCGCCCAAAACTGGCTCTCCTCCACCAAGACCTCCATGCTGTCGCTGATTATTATGGCCCTTCTGTCCAGCCACGGCACCCAGATCATTACCTACATCGCCTCCCTCCTCGGCATCGACAACAGCTACTTCGAAGCCGCCGAGCTGGACGGCGCCTCCTTCTTCCAGAAGGTCCGCTTCATTGTCTGGCCTCTGGTCAAGCCTACCACCTTGTTTTTGCTGGTCACCGGTGTGATCGGCTCCTTCCAGGTCTTTATGAACGCCTACATGATGACCGGCGGCGGCCCCGACAACTCCACCACCATGATCGGCCTGCTGATCTACAACAACGCCTTCGAGTACGGCAAATACGGCCTGGCCTGCGCCCAGGCGATTATCCTCACCATTGTCATTGCCCTCATGTCTATGCTCCAGTTCAAGCTGATGGGCGTGGATGTGGAATATTAAGGAGGGACTGCGATGGCTACGACTGGTTTGTATTCCCAGCATCTGAACAATCGGAAGGTGCTTTACCTTCGCAATACCATTATCACCCTGATTCTGGTGGTGTTCGCCGCCGCCACACTGTTTCCCATTGTCTACATGATTCTCTCCGGCTTCGGCCCCAATGTTTCCACCGCCGGAAACATGCGCACCATTTTCCCCTCCCGCTGGACGCTGGAGAGCTTCAGGGCCTTCTTTGACTTCAGCCCCCACTCCCTGCGCTGGATCTGGAACTCCTTCGTGGTGGCCGCGGGCACCGTCATCGGCAACGTGATTTTTGCCTCCATGGCGGGCTATGCCTTCGCCAAGATCCGCTTCAAGGGCAGCAGCCTTCTCTTCGCGCTGATCCTGGTGGCCATGATGATTCCCTACCAGGTCACCCAGATTCCCCTGTACATCCTCATGGTCCAGAAGTTCCACATGACCAACACCTACGCGGCCATGATCCTGCCCAGCCTCTGCACGGCCTACAACATCTTCCTGTGCAAGCAGTTTTTCACCGGCCTGCCCACCCCCCTCATCGAAAGCGCCAAAATCGAGGGGTGCAGCCAGTTCCAGATCTTTATCCGCATCATCCTGCCTCTTTCCAAGACGGTGCTGGCGGTCATGGCCATCAACACCTTCATGTCCAGCTGGAACAACTTTTTCTGGCCCTTCCTGGTCACCAACTCCCCGGCCATGTATACCATCCAGGTGGGTCTGAAGCAGTTCAAGTTCGCCAACGAGACCCTCTTCGCGCCCATGATGGCCGGCGCCACCATCTCCGCTCTGCCGATGTTCATCATGTTTTTCGCGCTGCAAAAATATTTCATGGAAGGCGTAACCATCGGCGCCGTCAAGGGCTGAAACGCTGTCACCCGCAGCCCATACCGGATGGTATGGGCTGCGTCTTTATGAGGAGATTTCTATGATCCGAACCTATCTGCCCGGGGATGCCGGGGCGATTTTTGAGATTTGGAACCGTGTGGGCCCGGCCATGGGCTACGCCCCCCTCGGCCGGGACGCACTGGACAGACTTTTCCTGAACCACCCGGATTTTTCTCCGGAGCACACCTTCTTGCTGGAAGAGGCGGGAAAAATTCTCGGCTTTGTCAGCGGCTGCACCGGCGAGCATATTCCCAAGGGAAACCAGCGGGGGTATTTTACCGCCCTGATGCTCTGCCCCCCGGCCGACACCCCGGAAAATACCGCTGCCCTGCTCTCCTGCCTGGAGGACTCCTTCCGGGCCGCCGGGCGAAGCGTGTGCGCCGTCACCTTCTTTAACCCCATCCGTCTGCCCTGGATCATCCCGGGGACCCCGGGCCATCAGCACAACAACCTGCCCGGCATTCCCACGGACCTGCCCCTGTACGGCAGGATGCTTGCCTCCGGCTACCGGGAGTCCACCCGGGAGCAGGCCATGTATATGCCCCTGGCGGACTTTGCTGTGCCCCCGGCCGTTGAGGAGCGGGCAGCGCGCATGGCCCGGGAGGGCTACACCGTGGCCCGCTACGATCCCCGGACGCACAAGGGTCTCAGGGAAATGGTGGACGCTCTGGGAAACGCCATGTGGTCCGCCGAAATCCCCGCCGCCGGGGAGGCCGGAATGAACCTGCTGGTGGGTCTGTGCGGCGATGTCTGCGCCGGCTTCACCGGCCCCATCTATCCGGAGGCGTCGGGACGGGGATATTTCGCCGGTCTCGGCGTCGCCCCCCAATATGAACACCACGGCTTGGGAAAGCTGCTCTTCTACCGGCTACTCCAGCAGGAGAAGCTGGCCGGAGCCGAATATATGTCCCTTTTCACCGGGGAGTCGAACCCCGCCCGGCTGATCTATCAGGAGGCAGGCTTCCGGGTGGTCCGGAGTTTCTCCGTCATGCTGAAGGAGCTGTAGACATGGAAGAAAAAAAACACACCGTTCTCGCCATTGGCGCCCATATAGGCGACGCGGAGCTCACCGCCGGGGCGCTGCTTGCCGCCTGTGCCGTCCATGGCGGCAAGGCCGTGACCCTGGCCCTGACTGCCGGGGAAAAGGGCGCCCCTCCGGGCGCCGACATTGCCGAATACCGCCGGGGCAAAATCCGGGAGGCGGAGGCCTTTGCCGCCGAGCTGGGCGGGGAGAGCTATGTCCTGGGCTATGAGGACGGGCTGCTCCCGGATAACGACGAGGTGCGCTTCGCCGTCTGCGACATCATCCGCAAGGTAAGGCCCGACATCATCGTCACGCACCACGAAAAGAGCATGCACAAGGACCATGAGGTCTGCCACCGCATTGTGGTGGACGCCTGGTTCTACGCCGCCATTGAAGGCTTTCAACGTAGCCTTCCAAAGCATTTCGCCCGGCACATCTATTTCGCTGAAAACTGGGAGGACGCCCCGGGTTTCGTCCCCTACGTCTATCTGGACGTCACCGACGGCTACGCCCTGTGGGAAAAGGCCATCGACCATCACTGGTTCGCGGTCCATTCTGCCAGCTTTCCCTACAAAGAATACTATTCTCACCTGAAACGGCTCCGGGGCATCCAGGGCCGGAAGGGTTACTGCGAGTGCTTCATGCTCCCGCCGGAGCAGGTGCGCCTGACGCAGACATTGGAGGAGATTTAAAATGGTAGAGCTTCATAAAATCGCCACCGAGCAGCGAAACCCCAACACCATGAACATCGACACCCTGTCCACGCTGGATATGGTAAACCTCATCAACCGGGAGGACCACCGGGTAGCCGAAGCCGTGGGCCTGGTCACCGACAAAATCGCCGCCGCCGTCGATGTCATCGCGGACCGGCTCTGCCAGGGCGGGCGGCTCATCTATTGCGGCGCCGGAACCTCCGGGAGGCTGGGCATTCTGGACGCGGTGGAGTGCCCCCCCACCTACTCGACGGACCCGGAAATGGTTCAGGCCCTCATGGCCGGCGGCTACAGCGCCATTTTTAAAGCCGTTGAGGGAGCGGAGGACAGCAAGGAGCTGGGCATCCAGGATATGAAGGCCATCGGCTTTTCCTCCGCCGACGTGCTGGTGGGCATCGCCGCCTCCGGCCGGACGCCCTATGTTCTTGGCTGCATGGAATACGCCAAGGCCCTGGGCGCCGCCACCATCTCCGTCACCTGCTGCCCCGGCTCCGTGCTGGACACCTTCGCCGACATCGGCATCGCCCCGGCCCCGGGACCCGAAGTGGTCACCGGCTCTACCCGGATGAAGAGCGGCACCGCCCAGAAGATGGTCCTCAATATGCTCTCCACCGGGGCCATGATCCGCCTGGGCAAGGTCTACGGCAACCTCATGGTGGACGTAAAGCCCTCCAACGAGAAGCTCATCCGCCGCTGCGTCACCATCGTCTGCACCGCCGCGGAGTGCGACGAGCAGACCGCCGTGACCGCGCTGGAGGCCTGCGGCTACCGGCCAAAGATTGCCATCGTCATGGTCCTGTGCGGCGTGGGCGCGGAGAAAGCCCAGGCCATGCTGGACGCGGCCGGCGGCCGGGTGGCCAAGGTTTTGGAGGGATAATATGGCCCTGCTGCGTGTGGAGTATTCCTCAAAAGAATTGAAAATGAACACCTCCTTCCAGGTGTTCCTGCCCGACGAGGGGGAGCTGTCCCAGGTGAAGGTATGCTATCTTCTCCACGGCCTGACGGACAACTGCACCGGCTGGACAAGGTACTCCTGCTGTGAGCGGTACGCCCGGGACCGGAGCGCGGCCCTGGTGATTCCGGAGGTCCAGCGCAGCTTCTACATTGACGGCGTGTATGGGCTCCATTACTTTTCCTATGTCGCTCAGGAGCTGCCCCAGGCCTGCCACCGGATGTTCGGCCTGAGCCTGGAACGGGAGAAAAATTTCGTCTGCGGGCTGTCCATGGGAGGCTATGGCGCGCTGAAATGCGCCCTGACCTATCCGGAAAGGTACGCCGGCTGCGGCAGCTTCTCCGGTGTAACGGAGCTGGCGGCCTCCATCTACTCCAAGGAGCGGGAATTTGCGGCCCTGCTGGGGCCGGAGCTCACGGTGGGCCCGGAAAACGACCTCTTCGCCCTGGCAAAAAACGCCGTGTCGCCTCCGCCCATCTACTTATCCTGCGGCGAGGAGGACAGCCACTACCCCATGAACAATTCCTTTGCTGAGCATCTTGCGGGCCTGGGATTCACCTTCCGCTATGACCACCGGCCGGGAGATCACACCTGGGACTTCTGGGACCGCTCCCTCCAGGACTGCTTTGCCTATTTTGATCTGTAAAAAGGGAGGGCCTCCGGCCCTCCCCCAAACGTTTACAAATTGACGCGGCCCATGACCACGCCGTGGTCCGCCCCCGTGGCCGAGGGGGCGTTGTTGCACAGCCCGAACACCGCCTCGTTTGCCAGAATGGCAAAGGCCGCCGCCTCCTTGGCATCGCTGCTGAACCCCAGATCCTCCTGGGTCTGGACACGGCACTCCGGCAGCGCCTCCTGAAGGCGGCGCAGCAGCGTGGGGTTCCGGCTGCCGCCGCCCCCCACCACCAGAACACCCGGCATCCGTTTGGCGAACCGCCGGAGGCTCAGGGCGATGGACTCGGCGGTGAAGGCCGTGGCCGTGGCCACCACATCCACCACGGGGTAGTCTCCCCTTGCCAGGAGGGCCCGGACGTAGTCCTCCCCATAATACTCCCGGCCCGTGGTCTTGGGAGGCTTTTTTTCCAGGTACGGGTCCGTAAGCATCCAGCCTAAAAGCTCCGGGATGACCCTTCCGGAGGCGGCCAGGCGGCCGCCGTCGTCATAGCTCAGCTTTCCCGCCGTCATGCGAGTGACCAGGGCGTCCATGACCATATTCCCCGGGCCGGTATCGAACGCCGTCACCTCGTCCAGCCGGCACCCTGCCGGAAGCAGGGTCACGTTGCCGATGCCGCCGATGTTTTGCAGGGCCACGTCCGCATCCTCCCGGCGATAGAGGATAAACTCCGTGTAGGGCACCAGCGGGGCCCCCAGGCCGCCCGCCGCCATGTCCCGGACGCGGAAGTCGCTGACCACCGGGCAGCCGAATTCCTCGGCCAAATAGGAGGGGTCCCCGATTTGCAGGGTTCCCCGGACCGTGCCGCCCAGGTAGGGCGTCTGCTCCGGCGCGTGCCAGACCGTCTGGCCGTGGGTGCCGATGAGATCCACCTTCTCCGTACCGGTCTGGCGGAGCAGCTCCCGGACGGCGTCCGCATAGCATTTTCCAAGATACGCGCCCAGCAGGCACACCTCCCTGGCGCCGCCGAAGCTGCCTCCGGCCACCTCCAAAATCCGCTGCCGGGCAGCGCTTTCGAAGGGCTGGAAGTAAAAGCCCAGCTGCTCTACTTTGGTGTCCAGGCCAGCTCCTGTAATTTTCGTGAGCACGGCGTCCACCCCGTCGGCGGAGGTGCCGCTCATCAGCCCCACCACCAGCCTGGAGGGCTTGTCCCACAGTGTTTTCAGCGGATGCGTCATATTTCTCTCCCCCTTTTTCTATCAGTTTACCCCCCTGGGTGGGGGATGTCAAGGAGGTTTTTCCCATGATCTTATTCGGTGCGGACCGCATCGCCCAGTTCCGCGGCGATTTCGCCGGGCGGGTTGCCCTGCTCACAGCCCCCTCCGGCCGGACCAGCGGCAACCGCTCCACCATTGAGGTATTGAAAGAGCACTGTGATCTTCGCCTGCTCCTGGCCCCCGAGCACGGGGTCCGGGGGGATAAGGCCGCCGGGGCCCTGTTCTGCGACGAACGGGACGAGGACACCGGACTGCCTGTGCGAAGCCTCTACACCAAATCCTCCAAACGGCTCTCCCCGGAGATCCTGGCGGAATTTGACACCCTGGTCTACGACATTGCCGACGTGGGCTGCCGGTACTATACGTTCATCTCCTCCCTTCGCTACTGCATTGAGGACTGCGCCGCCGCCGGGAAGCATCTGGTGGTGCTGGACCGGCCCAATCCCCTGGGAGACCGGGTGGAGGGCGGTCTCATGCGGCGGGAGGCGATGAGCTTTGTGGGCTGCTATGAAATGCCCGTGTGCTACGGCCTGACCTGCGGCGAGCTGGCCGTCATGATCAACAAGGAGCAGAATCTCTCCTGCGATCTGAAAATCGTCCCCTGCGGGGGATTGAGCCGGGACATGACCTTCCGGGACTGGCACAAGCCCTGGGTCATGCCAAGCCTGGGAATTCCCCGGTTTGAAACGGCCCTCCTCTATCCCGGCACCTGCCTCATTGAGGGCACCAACTGCTCCGAGGGCCGGGGCACCGCGGACCCCTTCGGCATGGTAGGCGCCCCCTTTATCCACGCGGAGCGCTTCTGCCGGGCATTCAACGACCTGGCCCTGCCCGGCGTCACCGCCACGCCGGTGTACTTTACCCCCACCGCCTCCAAACATCAGGGCGTCCTCTGCGGCGGCATCCACCTGCACATTCTCGACGAGGCGGCTCTGCGGCCCGTGGAGCAGGGGGTGCGGCTTTTAAGCCTGCTCAGAGATATGTATCCCGCAGATTTTCATTTTCTGCCCCCGGTCCGGGAGGATGGGAAGCCCTTTATCTCCCTGCTGGCGGGCCATCGGGAATTTGAAAGCCCCGGCTGGGACGCCGGCGCGCTTCTGCGCCGCTATGCCGAAGAAAGCGCTCAGTTCCGGGAGCGGAAGGCTCCCTATGAAATTTATCCCAAGGAGGATCGGAAATGGACATGACCGTCAAACAAATGCTGGGCCAGAAGCTGGTATTCGGCTTCCACGGCGATACGCTTTCCGAGGAATTCATTTCTCTGATTAAGGAATACAAAATCGGAAACGTCATTTTGTTCCTGCGCAACGTCAAAAGCGCCTCCCAGCTTCGCTGGCTCTGCGCCGACATCCAGTCCCTCATCCGGGCCGAGACCGGGTATCCGGCCTTTATCATCATCGACCAGGAGGGAGGCATGGTCACCCGGCTCCCCCAGGAGGCGGTGAACGTGCCCTGCTCCATGGCCATCGCCGCCACCGGCGATCCGGAAAACGCCGCGAAGGCCTCCGAAATCACCATCCGGCAGCTCAGGGGCCTGGGCGCCAACTTCAATATGGCCCCGGTGCTGGATGTGAACAACAATCCCCAAAACCCGGTCATCGGCATCCGCAGCTTCGGGGACGACCCGGAGAAGGTGGCGTCCTTCGGTCTGGCGTCCGCCCGGCCCTACAGGGGCAGCGGGGTGCTGTGCTGCGGCAAGCACTTCCCCGGCCACGGGGACACTGCCGTGGACAGCCATCTGGGCATCCCCCGGGTGGATAAGACCGAGGCGGAGCTGGAACAGGTGGAGCTGGTCCCCTTCCGCCGGGCCATCCAGGGAGGAATCCCGGCCATCATGATCAGCCACGTCATGTTCCCCGCCCTGGAACCCAGGCAGGTGCCCTGCACCATGTCCCGAAAGGTCATCACCGGCCTTTTGAAGGAAAAACTGGGCTTTCAGGGGCTCGTCCTTACAGACTGCATGGAGATGCTGGCCATCCAGAACCACTACGGCACCCCCCAGGGGGTGGTGGCCTCCATCCAGGCCGGTGTGGACCTGGCTGAGGTTTCCAGCACCATCTCCCTGGAATGGGACACCGCCAAGGCCGTAAACGAGGCCGCCCAGCGGGGGGACTTCGACATGGCGGAAATCGCCGCATCGGTCGAAAAAATCCTTGCATACAAAAAACAGATTCTCTGGGAACCGGACCCCGGCCTCTGCGGCTGGGAGGCAGACTTCCGGACGGTCCGGGCCATGAGCAGGGCCGCTGTCACCTGCTGCGGCGGAACCCCCTTCCAGGCCGATGGGGCCACCTTCTTCTGCGGCTGTGACGACTATCGGGCCTCCGGCGCGGGAAACGAGGACGGCAGCGCCGGGCCCTTCCCGCGCTACATGGGCAGGGCCTTCTCCGCCGATTACGCCATTTCCTCCAAGGACCCCGGCGAGGCAGAGATTGCCGCCCTGGCCGCCCGGGGGGCAAAGTATGAAAAAATCATTCTCTCCACCTGCAACGGCCATCTCTTCCGGGGCCAGATCGCCCTGGCCCGGGCGCTGGAAAAGCTGGGAAAGCCCATGGCCGTGGTGGCCCTGCGCAATCCCTACGACATTCCCCTGCTTCCGGAGCGGGTCTGGGAAATCGCGGCCTATGATTATACCACGCCGGCCTTTGCGGCACTGGAAGAGATCTTCCGGGGCGGCGGCATGACGGGGACCTCCCCCGTCAAACTGTGAGGTGAACCCCATGTTCCTTGCCGGAATCGACGGCGGCGGCACCCATACCCGGGTAGAGCTGCGGGATGAACGCAACCAATTCCTTCAGAGGCTGGAATTCGGCCCCTTTAATTTAAACGCCATCGGAGAGGAGGCCTTCCGAGCCCTTCTCCGGCAGATCTTCGCCGCCATGGGCGTCATGGAAGAATGCGCAAAGCTCTGCTTCGGTGCGGCAGGCGTCTCCAATCCAAAGGTGGGGCAGATTCTCGCCGAGGAACTGGAAAGGGCCGGGTTTTCCGGAAAATGGGCCCTTCTCGGGGATCAGGAGATCGCCCTGCGGGGGGCCATGGACGGCCCCGGCGCGGTGGTGATTGCCGGGACCGGCTCCATCTGCTTCGGCAAAAACGCCGCCGGGGACACCGCCCGCAGCGGCGGCTGGGGCCATCTCATCGACGACGGGGGCAGCGGCTACGCCCTGGGCCGGGATGTGCTGGCCGGGGCGGTCCGGGCCTTCGACGGCCGGACCCAGGGGGACACTCTGCTCCGGGCCGTGTACGAACGGCTGGGCGGAAGCGCCCCCTCGGACATCGTCTCCTTCGTCTACTCTCCCCGCACCGACAAGGCCGCCATTGCCCGCTTCTCCCGCCTGGCCCTGGACCTGGCAGCCCAGGGGGACCGGCAGGCCCTGGCGATTCTGGAACGGGGCGCGGAGGATCTGGCGGCCCTGGCGGCGGCGGTTCAGGAAAAGCTGGGCATTCAGGACTGCCCCATTGCCCTGCTGGGGGGACTTCTCGCCGATGACAACCCCTACCGCCGGCTGGTCGCCCGGAGGCTCTCGGCCCTGGGAACGCCCATCGCCCCGGCCCACGACGCCCTCTGGGGGGCCGCCCAGGCCGCCTGGGAGCTGTAAAGCCGCCCTCGTTTCAAATTTTTCTCCGCAAATCCAAAAAAATATCCCCCAGGGGGGCTTGTGGCCCATTTTGCGGGGGAGTATAATGCGGTCAGAACGTTTGATAAGCGTGACTGAAAAATTTGAAACGAGGTAAGATTTTATGCATATGGCAGACGCTTTGCTGGCCCCCGCCGTTGCCGGTACCATGTATGTGGCCTCGGCCGCAGCCATCGGGACCTCCGTCCATACCCTGCGTAAGGATGAGACTCCCGCGAAGCTGCCCACCATGGCCGTCACCGCGGCCCTGGTCTTTGCCGGCCAGATGATCAACTACACCATTCCCGGCACCGGCTCCTCCGGACATCTGTGCGGCGGCATGATGCTCTCCGCCCTGCTGGGGCCCCAGGCGGGCTTTTTGTCCATGGCGGTGATTTTGGCCATTCAGTGCCTCTTCTTCGCCGACGGCGGATTGATGGCCCTGGGGGCGAATATCTGGAATATGGCCTTCTACGGCTGCTTCGTGGGCTACTATCTGATCTGGCGGCCCATTGTGGGCGGCAGCTGGTTCGCGGGGCTGGGCGGCAAGAAGGCCGGACGCGCCAAGATCATCACCGCCTCCATTCTGGGCTGCGTGGTGACCCTCCAGCTGGGCGCTTTCTCCGTGGTTTTGGAGACCGCTCTGTCCGGCGTCGCCGATCTGCCCTTCGGCGCTTTCGTGGCGCTGATGCAGCCCATCCATCTGGCCATCGGCCTGGTGGAGGGCCTGATCACCAGCGCCGTCACCCTGTTTGTCTATGAGACCCGTCCCGAGCTTCTGCAATGCGTCAACACCGGCAGCCTTGAGAACCGCTGCTCCCTGAAAACCACCGTGGCCGTCCTGGCCGTTGCCGCCATTGTGGTGGCCGGAGGGCTGTCCCTGCTGGCCAGCTCCAACCCCGACGGTCTGGAATGGTCCCTCTTCGGCAATGCCGACGCCGGCTACAGCGAGAACATGGGCCTCGACGAGGAGAGCTTCGGCCTCCAGAGCGGCCTGGCCGACAGCGCCGCCGCCATCCAGGAAAAGACCGCTTTCCTGCCGGATTACGCCTTCTCCGGCAGCGACAGCGCCGCCGGCACCACCGTCTCCGGTCTGGTAGGCTCGGCAATGGTGGCCGCCGTGGCCGTGGGCATCTGCGCCCTGGGCGGCTTCTTCCGCAGGAAGAAGGCATCTTCCGCCAAGGCTTGAACCCTTAAATGTCAAATCTCCGGGGCATCCGCAAGGATGCCCCAATGTCCGTCTCCGGAGGAACCCATCCATGAACCAAGTCTCCCGCGCCCTCGGCGAATTCCAGGAAATGGATGCCCTGGCGGCCATGGACTCCCCCATCCACCGCCTGCATCCCCTGCCGAAGCTCCTCACCACAATCCTGTATATTTTCCTGACGGTCTCCTTTGACAAGTACGACCTGGCAGGCCTGATGCCCATGGTGCTCTATCCCATGGTGCTCTTCGCCGTCACCGGCATTCCGGTGAGGACCTGCTTTCACAAGCTGCGCATTGTGCTGCCCCTGGTCTGTGCCGTGGGCATCCTGAATCCCTTTTTTGACCGGGCCGTGCTGCTGAAAATCGGCAATCTATCCATTTCCGGCGGCTTTGTCTCCATGGTCACCCTGATGGCCAAGGGCGTTTTCTGCCTGATGGCCTCCTTCCTGCTGGCCGCCACCACCACCATGGACGCCATCTGCATGGCCCTGCGCTCTCTGCATGTGCCCAGCATGATCGTCACGCTGCTGCTGCTGACCTACCGGTATGTATCGGTGATGATCTCGGAGGTCTCCGTCATGACCGATGCCTATCATCTCCGGGCCCCGGGGCAGAAGGGAATCCACATTTCCGCCTGGGGCTCCTTTGTGGGGCAGCTTCTGCTGCGGAGCATGGACCGGGCCGAGGAGCTCTACCAGAGTATGCTGTTGCGGGGCTTCCGGGGGGAGTTCGCCTACGCCCGGGTCGCCCCCCTTCGGTTCGGGGACGCCGCCTATTTTCTCATCACGGCCGCCGCGCTGCTGATCCTGCGGTTTGTGCCGCTGTCCAATCTGCTTGGTGGGATGGTAATTTAAATGATCGAATTCAAAAACGTATCCTTTTGCTATGAATCCGGGAGCCCGGTGCTGGAAAATCTGTCCTTCACCATTGGGGACGGAGAGGCGGTGGGCCTCATCGGCGCCAACGGCGCGGGAAAATCCACCATCATGAAGGCCATGCTGGGCCTGCTCAGCGTCCAGGGGGAAATTCTGGTGGACGGATTGGCCGTGGGCCCCAAAACCCTGCCGGCGGTCCGGCAGAAGCTGGGCTTCGTCCTCCAAAACTCGGACAACCAGATGTTCATGCCCACGGTATACGAGGATATGCGCTTCGCCCCCAAGAACTACGGTCTCTCCGCCGAAGAGACGGAGGCCCGCATTGACGGCGTCCTCAGCCAGCTGGGGCTGAGCAGCCTTAAGCACCGGTACAATCACAAAATTTCCGGCGGCGAGAAGCGGATGGCCGCCGTTGCCACCATTTTGGTGATGGAGCCGGAGGTTCTTTTGATGGACGAGCCCACCACGGCCCTGGACCC
>DETX01000078.1:0-944 GCA_002362145.1 Clostridiales bacterium UBA3277 | reverse complement strand
GCCTCCCACGATCTGGATATGATTCTGGACACCTGCGACCGGGTGATTCTTTTGTCCAAAGGAACCATCGCCGCCGACGGAAAAACGGAGGACATTCTCCGGGACAAGGCCCTTTTGGAGGCCAACCGGATGGAGCTTCCCTTCTGCCTGGCGGGATTCCATCCCAGAAAGTCAAAATAAAATGCCCACCGAATCCGGTGGGCATTTTTCAGGCCGTCGAACCCCCTTCGGGGCTTTCCGACGGGAAGATGGCAGTCTGCTGCGGCGACAAACTCTGCGAGGCCTTTTTTACAATTGGAAAAGCAGCCATTTAAAAAGCCGCTTTTTCCGGATCACTCCAACAGATCCAGCACCTCGTCAATGGCATCTTCCAGATCCTCATGGGCCTCCGCCCAGGTTTCGTAGGCGTCGCTGTTCTCATTTCTGGGCTCCCGCCTGTTAAGATCCTCCAGCCGCTGGCGCAATTCCCCAAGGTAGGCCTGCAATTCCTGGGCCGTCAACGCTTCCAGGTCCGGCTCCTCCCAGGCGTTATCCAGGGGGAAGGGAATGATAGGATTCTCTTGTTCTTGGCTCATGGCAAACTTCTCCTCAATTCTGACAGAAAATGTCCTGCTCCCGGCGCAGAGGGCAGCTGGTCAGCACCCGCCCTTTCAGTTTCTCCCGGTCCAGGTTTCGGCCAAAATCGTGATGGCCGCAGGTGAGATTCCGGGCTGTACACCTAGGGAGCGTCACCCTTTCTTCTATGCAGTATAGCATTTTCCCTGCTCTGTGTCAATTCTTCCCCGATCCAAGGTTGCAAATCCCAAAAAACGTGATAGAATGTGTGGATGACAACAAAATCAGCAAAAGGAATACTTTTTATGGAATCCTCAACCTTTCGCGCCATGCGCTCCGGCCCCCTCTCTACCCGCATTCTCCTGTTCAGCCTGCCGCTGATGGCCTCC
>DETX01000077.1:13810-14187 GCA_002362145.1 Clostridiales bacterium UBA3277 | reverse complement strand
ACGGCCTGGCGCTGCATGTTGGCGCCCATCAGGGCACGGTTGGCGTCGTCGTTCTGCAGGAAGGGGATGAAGGAGGTGGCGATGGAGATCATCATCCGGGGGGAGACGTCGATATAGTCGATCATCTGGCGGTCCACCTCGATGATCTCGTTGCGGTGGCGGCAGGTGATACGCTTGTTTGCCAGGCAGCCGTTTTCATCCAGGGGCTCGTTGGCCTGGCCCACGTAGAAATCGTCCTCCACGTCGGCGGTCATATACTCCACGTCATTGGTGACAAAACCCGTGGCCTTGTCCACCCGGCGGTAGGGCGCCTCGATGAAGCCGTACTCGTTGATCTTGGCAAAGGTGGCCAGGTAGTTGATCAGGCCGATGTTGGG
>DETX01000077.1:0-13489 GCA_002362145.1 Clostridiales bacterium UBA3277 | reverse complement strand
GATGTTGGGACCTTCGGGGGTCTCGATGGGGCACATACGGCCATAGTGGGTGTAGTGAATATCCCGGACGTCAAAGGAAGCCCGGTCACGGCTCAAACCGCCGGGGCCCAGAGCGGACAGACGGCGCTTATGGGTCAGCTCTGCCAGGGGGTTATTCTGGTCCATGAACTGGCTCAGGGGGCTGGAGCCGAAGAACTCCTTGATGACGGCGGTGACAGGCCGGATATTGATCAGGCTCTGGGGGGTGACGGCGTCCAGATCCTGGACGGTCATCCGCTCCCGGATCACCCGGTCCAGACGGCTAAAGCCGATGCGGAACTGGTTTTGCAGCAGCTCGCCCACGCAGCGCAGGCGGCGGTTGCCCAGGTGGTCAATGTCGTCGGGGGTGCCCACGCCCATGGCCACACAGTTGAGGTAGTTGATGGAGGCCATGATGTCCTCCACAATGATGTGGTTGGGAATCAGGTCGGTATACCGCTCGGCAATGGCGGCCTTCCAGCCGTCGGCGGGCACGGATTCCAGCATCTCCTTCAGGACGGGGAAGTAGACCTTCTCCTTGATGCCGTACTCCTTGGGGTCAAAGTCCACGAAGGCGGACATATCCACCATGGAGTTGGAGAACACCTTGACGTTGACATCGCCGATCCGGATGACGGCCTCATTGACGCCCCGGCGGCTCAAGTCGTGGGCCTGGGCTCGGGAGATGAAATCGCCGGGCATGACCAGAACCTCGCCGGTCATGGGATCGGCAATGGGCTCGGCGGCCTCCTGGCCGGAAAGACGGCTCCAGATGTCCATCTTCTTGTTGAACTTGTAGCGGCCCACCTTGCTGACGTCGTAGCGGTGGGGGTCAAAGAGGAGCCCCTCCAAATGGGCCGTGGCAGTCTCCACCGTGGGAGGCTCGCCGGGACGCAGACGCCGGTAAATCTCCAGCAGGGAGTCCTCCCGGGTCTTGCAGGTATCCTTTTCCAGGGTGGCCAGAATCCGCTCATCCTCGCCGAACATGGCCTTGATCTGCTCATCGGTCTGGACACCCAGAGCCCGGATCAGACAGGTGATAGGCAGCTTCCGGTTCTTATCGATCCGGACCCAAAATACATTGGAGTTATCGGTCTCGTATTCCAGCCAGGCGCCCCGGTAGGGGATGACGGTGGCGGTATAGGTGTGCTGATCCGCCTTGTCCACCTCGTGGCCGTAGTACATACCGGGGGACCGGACGATCTGGGAGATGATGACGCGCTCCGCGCCGTTGATGACGAAGGTGCCGCCGTTGGTCATCACGGGGAAGTCGCCCATGAAGATCTCCTGCTCCTTGATTTCGTCCGTCTCGGTGTTGCGCAGACGGATCCGGACCTTGATGGGCTTTGCGTAGGTGGCATCCCGCTCCTTGCACTCCTCAATGGTGTACTTGGGCTTATCCTCCATGGTGTAATCCAGGAAAGACAGCTCCAGCTTGCCGGAGAAGTCGGTAATGGTGCCCACATCCTTGAATACCTCCCGCAGTCCCGTATCCAGGAACCACTGGTAGGAATCCTTCTGGATCTTCAGCATATTGGGGATCTCCAGGATCTCCTCATACTTCGCGTAGGATTTACGCATGGTCTTGCCGTACATCACGTCTTTGACCATTGCCATATGGATCATCACGCCTTTCTTTCGAATTGTGTGTGTTCTTGATACGCCCCGAGCGGTTGTCGTTTTTGTACAAATCCACACTTGACAGCCGCCGTTTCCTGTGGTAAAATACGCATGTTGGATGGGAAAAGCGCAAAAAGGCATAGTACCACAGTATGGAGTTCCATTGTACCATGCTCTTTTTAAAAAGTCAAGGTGAATAACCGACAATTCCGAGGCTTCCGCCTCGTTTTTTTGTGCCTATTTTGACAAAATCCCCCCTCCGCCCCCGCAAAAACGGGAAAATCCGTCCCGTGGACAGGCGTATTGTGCAAAGGCATTCCGGCGGCAGCGGATCACCCGCAAAAAAGGGAACGATTCTCAAGAATCGTTCCCTTTTTCTTATGGAATGTGTTTTACAGAGAGGAATAGCCGAAGCTGTTCACCAGGGCGTCCACCTTCCGGCCCGCCTTGCAGTAGGGGCAGTCCTTAAAATCGTAGCTCTCGTAGTCGGGGATGTCGGCAATGGAGTAGACGGAACGGACGGGATAGCCCGCCACCTCGTCCACAGCCCGATAGATCGCGGCGATGCCGGAGACCGTGCCGCCGTAATACTTGATGGCTTCCACAGAGCGGTTGGCGGTGAAGCCCGTAGTAACGGAGGCCATCAGCACCAGCACATGCTTGCCCCGGATCATGGGCTGGATGTTCTCCCGGAAGATGATCTGGGAGTTGGCGTTGTATTCCGGCTCCACCACATAAATGGTCTGGTGGGCATTGATGGTATGGAAGCCCGACTTCGTCAGCTCCTCGGCGATGCAGGTGCCCAGCACCGCGGTGCCGTCCAGGCACAAAATGGTATCCACAGGGGTGTCATTGACAAAGTTGGACACCAGCTGGTAAGCGCTGTCCCGGGCTTCGCTCAGACGGGTCTTTTGATAGGTGATGTCGATATAGTAGTTAATATGGGAGTGGTTGGTCACAAAATGGCCCTTGGCGAAGCGGAGAGGGGCGTTGCCGCGCTGGACAGGAAGTTTCATGAGCTGGATCATAGGATTTCCTCCATTTTCTCAAAATCGGAATAAAAAGAAAAAGCATTTTTTCCCCGGCAGAAGCGTTTTCGCCGGGAGGATAAAAACGCTTTTTTTCATTATATCCCGGGAACTCAAAAAAGGCAAGCAAAAAGCCCTGCCCAATCCTCCAAAATTCAGGGCTCCGGCTTGTTCATATTGCGCAGTTTCAGCGCTCTCTCCTGGCGGTAAAACTGCTGGCCGATAATGGCGCAGATTTTCCCTGTCCGGATCATCCAGCGGACCTTCGGAAAGCTGGCCCACATGGCGTCGTCCGTTTCCCCGGGCTGGAGGCGGATTTCCTCGATGGGCAGGCGGCGCTTTAAGCAGTAATGATCATAGAACATATTCTTATCCCGGTCCGTATCCAAATACTCGAATTCCTCCGGCCGGGCGCGGATGCCGGTCTCCTCATACAGCTCCCGGGCCATGGCCTGGCGGCTGCTCTCCCCCGTCTGGGCCGCGCCGCCGGAATTTTCCCAGGTCCCGGCGAAGCTCTTGCCCGGGGCCCGGCGGGTCAGCAGCACCCGGCCCCGGCCGTCGTAGACCCATACGCAGACCACCAGGCCATAATCCCCCGGTCCCCAGGGGCTGCCCCGGCGGTGCAGGCGGCCGGTGGGGTTTTTATGTTCATCGTATACGTCGTTCCATTCCATGGCCGTTCTCCTGCCTCCATTGTGCGCTGTTGCCTGAACTCTGTTTTACCACATTTGCGTTGAAAAGGCAATAGAAAAGGACGGACGCTTTTGCGTCCGTCCCACTCTTTTATTTTACGGGTTCCCAGCCGGCGTAGAGGGTCATATCGCCTTCCACCTTGTCCTGGGCCAGATCCCAGGGAAGGTCACAGGAGGCATCCCGATACCAGCCCGTAAAAACATAGCCCTCCCGGGTGGGGGCATCCATGGATGGAATACACTCGCCGTACTCCAGCTGCTGGGCCGCCACATCGGTGCCGCCCCGGGAATCGAAATTCACCGTAAAGCCGGGGCTGCGCAGGTTCAGCGCCAGGACAATGACGATCACCGCGATGCAGGCAATGATGATTCTGTCCAGCGCCTTAACCGAGATGTGCACATTGCGGTAAAGGCCCCGGAAGGGCGGGACTTCCCGCTCCTGTGGCTTGGAATTTTGCTCTTCCATTACTTCTTGACCAGGTACTTGCGCATATCCAGGGCGCAGGCGCAGAGGATGATGGCGCCCTTGATGATGTACATGCTGGAGGAATCCACGCCCAGCATGGTCAGGGCCACGAAGATCAGCCGCAGGACAAACACGCCCATGATAATGCCGCTGATCTTGCCGGTGCCGCCGACAAAGGATACGCCGCCGATGACACAGGCCGCGATGGCGTCACACTCGGCGTTGAGGCCGGTGCTGGCCGCCACGGAGCCGCTGCGGACGCCCTCCACAAAACCGGCGTAGCCGTACATGGCGCCGGCCAGGGTGTGGACCAGCATGGTGGTCAAAAACACGTTGACGCCGGAGACCTTGGCGGCTTCCGCGTTGGAGCCCACGGCAAACATATTCTTGCCGAAGGCGGTCTTGTTCCAGATGAACCACATCAGGGCGGTGAGCAGGACGGCGTAGAGCACATACCAGGGGATGGACACATTGCCAAGACGGAACATGGTGCCGCCGACAAACTGCTTATACTGGTCGCTCAGGCCGGAAATCGGCTGGCCGTTATTGCCGTTGAGGGTGAAGAACCACAAAATGATGCCGTAGGTAATGAGCTGGGTGGAGAGGGTCACGATGAAGGGATGCAGGCTGAACTTTGCCACGAAGAAGCCGTTCACCAGGCCGATGACCGCGCCAATGGCGATAACCGTCAGCATGGTCACGCCGATCCACCACCAGGAGGGGGCGGGCAGGTTGTGGAACATCTTATTGACAAAGTCGGTTTTCTGCAGGAATACACCGGCCACCGCGGCGGTCAGGCCAACCACTCGTCCGGCCGAGAGGTCGGTACCGGTCAGAACAATACATCCGGCGATGCCCAGCGCCAGGGGCAGGTAGGCGGCCACCTGGGTGATGAGGTTCGCCAGGGAGCCCAGGGTCAGGAAGTTTTCCCGCATGATGGCGGTGTAGATGACAAAGATGGCCATCAGAATGTACAGGGCGTTATTTAAAATGGCATCGCTCCAATAGCGTTTCTTATCCTTGGCATCGAGCTGCTTGTAGGCAGCGGCGGTACGCTGGAGCTTTTCAACAGGACTAGTCATAAATTTCTGCCTCCTCAAACATATTTCGCGGCCAGGGTCATAATCTCTTCCTGGGTCGTGTTCCTGGCATCCATCTCACCGGCCACACGGCCGCCGGACATGACAACAATCCGGTCGCAGATGCCCAGCAGCTCCGGCATTTCGGAGGAGACCACCAAAACGGTCTTACCCTTGTTGGCAAGATCCAGAATCAGCTGGTAGATCTCATATTTCGCGCCCACGTCAATGCCCCGGGTGGGCTCGTCCAGCAGCAGCACCTCCGGCTCCGTCAGCAGCCACCGGCCAATGATGACCTTCTGCTGGTTGCCGCCGGAAAGACTGCGGATCTTGGTCTCCTGGGAGGGTGTCTTGGTGTGCATAGCGTCGATGTAGAACTGAGTGTCCTCCCTCTGGGATTTTTCGCTGAGGTAGAGGCCGAAGCGCTTATGCCGCTTCAGGCTGGCAATGACCGTGTTCTCCTTGATGTTCAGCACGCCGAAGATTCCGGTGGCCCGGCGCTCCTCGGTCAGCAGGGCGAAGCCGTTTTTGATGGACTCCTGAGCGCTGCGGTTTAAGCACCGCTTTCCGTCCAGGTAGATCTCCCCATCCTTCCGGGTGCGGATGCCGAAGATGCTCTCCAGCGTCTCGGTACGGCCGGAGCTGTCCAGGCCCGCCAGGCCCACAACCTCGCCCCGGCGGGCGTTGAAGCTCACGTCCCGAAGCTGGTTATAGGTGCCGGTGATACCCTTGACCTCCAGATAGACCTCTCCCGGCTTATTTTCCTTGGGCGGGAACTGGTTCGTCAGCTCCCGGCCCACCATCAGCCGGATGATGTCGTTCATCTCCAGGTCGCAGGAGCGCTCAGTGGCCACCCACTGGCCGTCCCGCATGACGGTGATGTAGTCGGAGATGCGCTTGATCTCCGCCATTTTGTGGGAGATGTAGATGATGCCCACGCCCCGGTCCCGGAGCATATTGATGATCTTAAACAGGTGCTCCACCTCTTCCTCCGTCAGAGAGGAGGTGGGCTCGTCAAATACGATGACCTTGGAGTTGTAGGAAACCGCCTTGGCGATTTCCACCATCTGCCGCTGGGAGACGGGCATGGTGCTCATGATCCGCCTGGGATCGACGTTGATGCCCAGCTCGTCAAAGACGGCCTTGGTGTCCTTGTACATCTTGCGCTCATTGACGGCGATGCCGCCGATCTTGGGATACCGGCCCAGCCAGATGTTGTCCATGACGCTGCGCTTGAGCGCCTGGTTCAGCTCCTGGTGGACCATGGCCACGCCGTTGTCCAGGGCCTCCCGGCTGGACTTGTAGTTGATCTCCTTGCCCTCCAGGTAGATATGGCCGCTGTCTTTGCTGTAAATGCCGAAAAGGCACTTCATCAGTGTGGATTTTCCCGCGCCGTTTTCGCCCATCAGGGCGTGGACCGTGCCCCTTTGCAGTTCAAAATTGACGCCGTCCAGGGCCTTGACGCCGGGAAAGGTCTTGGTGATGCCGACCATTTTCAGCAGAACGTCCTGTTCCATGTTGGTTCCTCACTTTCCATCGTGATTTCCGGGGGATAAGCCGAAGGTGGCAGAGAGCAGTAAATACCGCCGCGCGCATTCTGACTGCCAAGCGGTACTTACCGTTCTCTGCCACTGGCACGCCCAAAGCATTTGAAAGGGGCAGCTGCCGCCGGAACGACAGCTGCCCGGAGTTCACACTTACGGATGGATTATTCGCCGGTGTAGGGAGCGTAGGCGACGTAGAGCTTGCTGCCGCTCTCGGGAGCGATGCTGAAACGATCGTCCTTCAGGCCAGCCAGAGCATCGGCGGGGGCGGAGCCGGCGGCCACAGCCTTAACGGTCTGGGCAACGGCGGCGGCCATGCCCTCGGCGTCCTGCTTGATGGTGCCGGTCATGGCACCGTCAGCGATCAGAGCCTTGGCATTGTCGGTGGCGTCAACGCCGAACACGGGAACCACATGGGCGCCGGACTTATTGTAGCCCTTCTCCTGCAGGGAGGCCACAACGCCTTCAGCCATGCCGTCGTTGTTGCAGATGACCAGCTCGATCATGTTGCCGTTGGCCTCGTTGTAGGTGACGAAGTTGGTGTCCATGTAGTCCTTGGCGGCGGCAGCGGACCAGGCACCGCCCTGGTCGACCTGGTAGCAGTCGCTGTTGGCGGCGTCGAAGTACTGCAGCGCGGGCTTGCCGGCGGCGGTCAGAACCAGGTTGGCATCCTCAACACCGTACTGGGTACGGTAGATGGCCTCCACGTTGGCCTCGTCGCCCTTCATCATGGCGTAGGAGATGACACCGTCGCCGTTGACATCGATGTCATCATAATTGGCAACGACATACTCACCGATCATCTGGCCCTGCATATGGCCGGCGGCGGGGGCGTCGGTGCCGATGAAGGCAGCGTTCTTATGGCCTTCCAGCACGGGCAGCTCGGAGCCGTCGGTGCCGATGGCACGGTTGAAGAAGATAACAGGGATGTCGCCGGCAGCGGCCAGGATATCCTCAGCGGTATCGGCAGCGCCGGAAGTGACCTGGTTGACCACCAGCAGCTTGGTGCCGCCGGCGATGGCAGTCTTGATCTGGTCAAGCTGCTTGGCCTGGTCATTGGCCGCGTACTGGTTGTCGTAGGTGATGCCTTCCAGGGCGTCCAGTTCCTTGTTCAGAGCGTCGCGGACAGAGCTGAGATACACGTCGCTCTCCTCGTACCAGAACACACTGACCTTCGTGCCGGAAGCAGTCTTGCCTCCGCCGCAGGCCACCAGACACAGCGTCATGGCCAGGACCAGCACAAGTGCGATGATCTTTTTCATTTGTTTTCCTCCTAAAAATATATGCTTACTCCGGCCAAAGCCGGAAATAGCCAAAATTTATCATTTCCGGAGTTCCGGAAATGGGAAAAGGACGTCTTTTTCCCATCCTTTGCATTTGTGGATTATGCTCAAAAAATCTAGGGATACTATAACACTGTCTTGGCCTTTTGTAAAGTATTTCAAATATTTTCGGCACTTTGCCGCAGTTTGCTTGTCAGTTTTTGTATTGGATGCACAAGCGCACTTTGGCGGGCTTCTTTGCTCTTTCCCTCCGCTTTTATATTTTCACCGAAAGCCGGGGGCTTTGTCACCGGATGGCGGCTCCTGAATAGGATGATGGCAGGATTTCAAAATTCAAGGAAGAGGTGTCGCTTTGGTGCAGAATTTATGCAGTTTGAGCGCCCTCTCCCCCGGCCAGCGGGCCCGGGTGGAGAGGCTGCGTATGGAAGGGCCGATGCGCCGCAGGCTACTGGACCTGGGGCTCACCGGCGGGACGGAGGTGTACTGCCTGGGCCGCAGCCCCGGAGGCGACCCCACGGCCTATCTCATTCAGGGGGCGGTGGTGGCCCTGCGGCGGGGGGACTGCGAAAACATCGCCGTCCGGGATGTGGCGGGAGGCGGGCTATGGGACTGACCGGCCGCTCCACCTGGCTGGGCGCCCTGGGGGGCGATGCCCTGCCCCGGCAGGAGGGAAAAACGGTGGTGGCCCTGGCGGGCAATCCCAATGTGGGAAAGAGCACCGTTTTCAACGCCCTCACCGGCATGGACCAGCACACCGGCAACTGGCCGGGAAAGACGGTTTGCAGCGCCCAGGGCAGCTTCTCCACGGCGGAGCGTTCCTACCTCCTGGTGGACATTCCGGGGACCTACTCCCTGATGGCCCGGTCCGCCGAGGAGGAGGTGGCCAGGGACTTTCTCTGTTTTTCCAGGCCTGACGCCGCCGTGGTGGTCTGCGATGCCACCTGTCTGGAACGGAATCTGAACCTGGCCCTCCAAATTCTCGAGACCGGCGTCCGGACGGTGATCTGTGTGAATCTCATGGACGAAGCCCGGCGCAAGCACATCCATGTGGACCTGCCCGGCCTCTCCCGGCGGCTGGGCGTGCCGGTGGTGGGGGTCACCGCCCGAAAAAAGGGCAGCCTGAACACCCTGACCCGGGCTCTGGATGAGGTCTGCTCCAGTCCCCCGCCGGAGGGTTTCTCCGTTCCCTACCCTCCGGTGCTGGAGGGGGCCCTGGCCCTGCTGGAACCCAGCCTCCGGGGCCGCTGCCGGGAGCTTGACAGCCGCTGGGTGGCGCTGAAGTTGCTCCAAGGGGACGAAACCCTGCTCTCCCGCCTAGAAGCACACCTGGGGCCGGAGCTTTTCCGGGAAAAGGGCCTCCAAAATTCCCTGAATACCGCCCGGACCTATCTTGCCGGAGAGGGCATTGGCGGGGACGCTCTGGAAGAGCTCACCGTCTCCGCTCTCATCCAGGCCGCCCAGGACCTGTGCGGCGGCACGGTCCGGTGCGACGGACCCCGGTACGACCGTCTGGACCGGAAGCTGGACTGGATCTTCACCAGCCGGCTGGCCGGCTATCCCGTGATGATCGCCCTGTTGGGCCTCATTTTCTACATCACCATCGTGGGGGCAAACTACCCCTCGGCCCTTCTCAGTGCCGGAATCGGCCATGTCCAGGACTGGCTCACCGCCCTGTTTTTCCGCTGGGGCGCGCCGGAGTGGCTCCACGGGCTTGTGGTGCTTGGCGCCTTTCAGGTGCTGGGCTGGGTGGTGTCCGTCATGCTGCCGCCCATGGCCATTTTCTTTCCCCTGTTCACCCTTTTGGAGGACGCGGGCTACCTGCCAAGAGTGGCCTACAACCTGGACCGGCCCTTCCGCAGATGCGGCTCCTGCGGCAAGCAGGCCCTTTGCATGTGCATGGGCTTCGGCTGCAACGCCGCCGGGGTGGTGGGCTGCCGGATCATCGACTCCCCCCGGGAGCGGCTGCTGGCCATTCTCACCAACAGCTTTGTACCCTGCAACGGCCGCTTCCCCGCCCTCATCACCATACTTACCATGTTCTTTGCCGGGGCGGTCGGCGGGATTGGAGGCTCTGTGCTGTCTGCCGCGCTGCTCACCGGGGTTATCGTCCTGGGGGTGGGCACCACCTTTGCCGCCACAAAGCTGCTCTGCGCAACTCTTTTAAAGGGGGAGCCCTCCTCCTTTGTGCTGGAGCTGCCGCCCTACCGGCCGCCCCAGGTGGGAAAGGTCATTCTCCGCTCCATTTTTGACCGGACCCTCTTCGTCCTGGGCCGGGCGGCGGCGGTGGCGGCCCCGGCGGGGGCCCTGATCTGGCTCATGGCCAACGTCACCGTGGGAGGTAGCAGCATCCTGGTCCACTGCGCCGCCTTTTTGGACCCTCTGGGCCGCTTCATGGGCCTGGACGGGACCATTTTGACCGCCTTCCTGCTGGGATTTCCCGCCAACGAGATCGTCATTCCCATTCTCGTCATGGCCTACACCCAGCAGGGCAGTCTGGGCGCCGCCCTGGGTCTTGGGCAGATGCGCCTTCTCTTTGAAGCCAACGGCTGGACCTGGGTCACCGCAGTGTGCATGGTGCTGTTTTTCCTGAACCACTGGCCCTGCTCCACCACCCTGCTGACCATCCACCGGGAAACCGGAAGTCTCAAGTGGACCGCCGTGGCGGCGGCGCTGCCCACATTGGTGGGATTTCTTCTATGCGCCCTCGTGTCTCACGCCGCCCGGCTTTTGTAGCGGGCAGAAAAATCCGGCCCCCGAAAATTCGGGGGCCGGATTTCGCTTCCTGAAAATCTATGAATTTTCCCGGGGCACCTGGTCCAGGGTGTTTTTCACCAGGACGTCCGGCCGGAGATAGTTTTGATAATAGTCTGCGTTGGCCTGCTTCATGGCAAACAGCGCCTCGGCGTCCCCGGCCAGCCGCTCCACCGCGGCCACGCACGCCTCCGCAGTGGTAAATTCCAGATAGTTTTTCCCCTCCGCAAAGCCCCCCGGGACTTCGTAGCGGAGTTTTTCATTGACAATCGCCTTGGCCGCCGCCACATACTCCGCCGTTTTCCAGCCGATGCTCTCATGGAGGCCCATGGTGCCGATGCAGATATCGGCGCTGTGCATCCGGCGCAGATAGGCCCGGCGCTCGGTGTCCTTTCTGGGAAGCACCAGCTCCGGCGCCCGCTCCCGGGCGAAGGGGGTGTCCACCAGGCCGCCAATGAAGTCCTCCCCGAACCGCCGCCGGAGGGCGGTGAGAATTTCCAGCCGCATGGCGTTGATCTCCCGCCGCTCCTGCCGGGTCCCGGGGGTCAGGCCGGGCTCTCCGTCATCCCAGAGCTGGGCCAAAAAGAGAATCTTCGGCTTTCCCTGGCAGGGCGCCGGCGTCTCCTCAAAGGCCTCCCGGGTGAACCGCCGCAGGGACACCCGGCCGGTGAGCTCCTTGGCGATTCCCTTAAAGAGGGACTCGTTGATGGGGTCGTCCCGCCGGGTCACATGGTAGTTAAGGCCCAGGGGCCGCATTTTTTCCGCGTACTGCAGGAAAAAGCGCTGATTTTTCTCCCGGGAAAAGCTCCGCTTAAAGTAGAAGTCGCACCACGCAAGCCCCTTTTCCATGCCGGGAAGATCCTGGTAGCCGTCCCAGAGATCGTAGACGAGCTTTTTGCCCCGGTACTGCGCCAGCAGCACCGCCAGGCCGTAAAAGGGGTTTTCCTCATTTTTCGACTGATTCTCGATGGTCACATCCCAGCCCTGCTCTTTCAGCTCCAGAAAACCCGTGATGATCTGGTCCAGGTGGTAGATGTTCGAAGGAATGGTCAGTTTTACGGCGTCCATAGCTCTCCCTCTTTCTCCCAGGGGAAGGGTTTTCCCTCCAGAACCTGGTCTTTGAGATACCGGAAGGTCTCCTTCTCCCCTTTTTCCGCCAGCATTTTCAGAACATAGCCCAGCTGACGGCTGGTCTCGGGGTGCATCAGCTCCCGCTCCCGGCTTTTTTCAAAATAATTCAGGGGGGAATCGTCCCGGTAGTCTTTCCCCTGGTAGGTCATGCAGGCCGCCCGGCGGTCCATGACCATCTCCACAAAGTATTTTCTCGGCATGGGAATGGACTCATAGCACCGGGTCTGACGGTTCATGTCCGTCCAGTATTCATAGTGATGGCGGTTGCGGCCCTTGTGGTGCATCCAGGCCTCGCTGTAGCCCTTGTCCTCCCGTTCGGCGGCATTGGGGCTGCGGATGCCCTGGTAGTACTTCGCCCCGTTCCAGAATTCTACGGGGGAATACTTGGACAGGTCGTGGCACAGGCCCTGCCAGTAAAGCCCCACCCGGAAGCAGCCGGCGCACACCAGCAGACGGTGCTTTGTTATGGTCTTAAAATGCTGCCAGGCTTTCATGGCACGCCTCCTTCTGTGCTTTCTCCTTTTTATTATAGTAGCCGGAGGGAAAGAATTCAAGTCCTTTGCGTTTCCACAATCGAAAACCGGGCCGCTGAAACACAGCGGCCCGGTTTTTTGACAATATTACCCTTCCTCCACCACGATCTCCGAGACCTTGAGGCCCGGATTCTTGCGGCAGGTGAAATCGATGGCCCAGTAAGAGCTGTACACCAGAAGGTTTCTCCCCCGGTAGTCCTCCAGCAGCTCCGCGTCGCTGCCCAGGTTCATCTCGTCCAGCTCCCCGGGGTACTCGTCGATCCGGCGGATCTCCTCGTAGGGGAGCATTTCCATCCGCAGGTCCACGCCGTACTCGTTTTTCATCCGATACTGGAACACGTCAAACTGCAAGGTGCCCACCACGCCCACAATGACCTCCTCCATGCCGGAGTTCGGCACCTTGAAGATCTGAATGGCGCCCTCCTGGGCGATCTGCTCGGTGCCCTTGACAAACTGCTTGCGCTTCATGGAGTCCTTGGCGGACACCCGGCAGAAGTGCTCCGGGGCAAAGGTGGGGATGCCGGAATACTTGAATTTCTTCCCCGGCGTGGTGATGGTGTCGCCGATGGAGAAGATGCCCGGGTCAAATACGCCGATCACGTCCCCGGCGTAGGCCTCCTCCACAATCTCCCGCTCGGCGGCCATGAGCTGCTGGGGCTGGGAGAGGCGCATTTTCTTATTTCCCTGGACGTGGTAATATTCCGCGTCCCGTTGGAATTTGCCGGAGCAGATGCGCATGAAGGCCAGCCGGTCCCGGTGGGCCTTGTTCATATTGGCCTGGATTTTAAAGACAAAGGCGGAAAAGTCCGGGCTGAAGGCGTCAATGGTGCCGCAGTCCGCCACTCTGGAAAGCGGGGGCGGGGTCAGCTTTAGGAAGCTCTCCAGGAAGGGCTCGATGCCGAAGTTGGTCAGGGCGGAGCCGAAGAACACCGGGGACAGCTGTCCCTTGCGAACGGCCTCCATATCCATTTCCCGCCCGGCGGACAGCAGCTCCACATCGTCAATGAGCTGCTGATGCTTACTCTCGGAGTCTAAGAGCACCGCCACCTCGGGATCGTACAGATCCACTTCCTGTTTTGCCGCCCGTTTCTTTCCGGTATCGCCGGAGAAGAAAATCAGCTGGCTCTTTTCCCGGTCGTAAACCCCTTGGAAGTCCTTGCCGCAGCCGATGGGCCAGTTCATGGCGTAGGTCTCAATGCCCAGCTCCCGCTCCACCTCGTCCAGGAGGTCGAAGGGGTCCTTGGTCTCCCGGTCCATCTTATTGATGAAGGTGAAAATGGGAATGTGCCGCATGGCGCAGACCTTAAAGAGCTTTCTCGTCTGGGGCTCCACGCCCTTGGCCCC
>DETX01000050.1:11626-13514 GCA_002362145.1 Clostridiales bacterium UBA3277 | reverse complement strand
ACAGAAATCCGTCTCATTATGATCTTCATATAAAAAACTTCAATTCAGCGAATTAAAGTTTTTTATTGAATATCAGTATTAAACGCTCCCTGGAGTTTCCGGAGAGCGTGAATGTCTCTGAAAAGAAAGGAAGCAAAGCGTATGGTCAAGCACATTGTTCTTTATACCTTCAAGGAGGGCGTGGATAAGGATGAGGCCGTGAAGATTGTGGCCTCGGTCCTGGAGCCCCTGGTTGGCCAGATTCCGGGCCTGAACTACCTGGAGATCCGCCGGGCCTTCAAGGGCATGGATTATGCCCTCTATTCCGAATTCGAGAGCCGGGAGGCCCTGGAAAATTACGCCAAGAACCCCCTGCATCTGGAAGCCAAGACCCACTTCTTCCATCTGCTGGATACCCGGGTGGCTGCGGACTATGATGTGTAAAGGAGAGAACCTATGAAAGCCATCGTCACCGTAGTCGGCAAGGACCGGGTGGGCATCATCGCCGGGGTCTGCACCGCCCTGGCCGATTTTAACGTCAACGTCCTGGACATTCGGCAGACCGTCATGCAGGGTTACTTCACCATGATGATGGCCGCCGAGCTTTCCCAGTGCAGTGTGCCCCTGGGGGAGCTGGTGACCCGGATGGACGCCATCGGCAAGGAGATGGGCCTCTCTATCCGCGTCCAGCGGGAGGACATCTTCGAAGCCATGCACCGCATTTGAGGGAAGTGCCATGCTGAGTCAGAAGGACATCCTGGCCACCCAGGATATGATCGAAAAGCGGCACCTGGACATCCGGACCATCACCATGGGCATCAGCCTGCTGGACTGCTGCGACCCGGATCTTACGGTCTGCTGCCGGAAAGTTTATGAGAAAATCACCCGCTGCGCCAAGGATTTGGTGAAGGTGGGGGAGGATATCGAGAGGGAATTCGGCATCCCCATCGTCAACAAGCGCATTTCCGTGACTCCCATTGCCATCGTCGCCTCCGCCTGCCAGACGGATTCCTATGTGGAGCTGGCGAAAACCATGGACGCCGCCGCCAAGGCCTGCGGCGTCAACTTCATCGGCGGCTTCACAGCTCTGGTCCAGAAGGGGGCCACGGCGGGGGACTGGAAGCTCATCCGCTCCATCCCCGAGTCCATGGCCGCCACGGAGCGGGTCTGCGCCAGTGTCAATGTGGGCTCCACCAGGGCCGGTATTAACATGGACGCCGTGGCGGAGATGGGCCGGGTGGTCAAGCGGACTGCCGAGCTGACCGCAGACAACGACGGCCTGGGCTGTGCCAAGCTGGTGGTGTTTGCCAACGCCGTGGAGGACAACCCCTTTATGGCCGGCGCCTTCCACGGGGTGGGCGAGGCCGAGTGCGTGCTGAATGTGGGCGTCTCCGGCCCGGGAGTGGTGTACCATGCCCTTCAGGGCGTCAAGGGCAAGCCCTTTGACGTGGTGGCAGAGACCATCAAGAAAACCGCCTTCCAGGTGACCCGGATGGGCCAGCTTGTGGGCCAGGAGGCCTCCCGCCGCCTGGGGGTGCCCTTCGGCATTGTGGATCTGAGCCTGGCCCCCACCCCCGCGGTGGGAGACAGCGTGGCGAGGATTCTGGAGGAGATGGGCCTGGAGGTCTGCGGCACCCACGGCACCACGGCGGCTCTGGCCATGCTCAACGACGCCGTGAAGAAGGGCGGCGTGATGGCCTCCAACCATGTGGGCGGCCTGTCCGGCGCCTTCATCCCCGTGTCCGAGGACGAGGGCATGATTGCCGCGGCGGAGGCCGGGACCCTGGCCCTGGATAAGCTGGAGGCCATGACCTGCGTCTGTTCCGTGGGGCTGGATATGATCGCCGTCCCCGGCGATACTCCCGCCTCCACCATTTCCGCCATTATCGCCGACGAGGCGGCCATCGGC
>DETX01000050.1:0-11326 GCA_002362145.1 Clostridiales bacterium UBA3277 | reverse complement strand
CGAGGCGGCCATCGGCATGGTCAATTCCAAGACCACCGCCGTGCGGATCATTCCCGCCCCCGGCAAGGTGGTGGGGGACCGGGTGGAGATGGGGGGCCTGCTGGGCTCGGCCCCGGTGATGAGAGTCCACGGCGAGGGAAGCGACGCCTTCATCGCCCGGGGCGGACGGATTCCCGCCCCTCTGCAAAGCCTCAAGAATTGAATCAAAAAGCCTGCCGCACGGCAGGCTTTTTGCCACCGAAAAACCGCGCCCTTGAATTTGGAATGCCGGTGTGGTATGCTAATTGTAGAAATCATGGATATGGCAGCGTCACCAGACGCTGCCAACCCAATAAAATTGAATGATTTTATTGGGTTTTAGTATCAGAGGAGGGAATTTCATGCCCATTCGTGAATCCGGAGAAATGTATTTGGAGGCTATTCTGGTTCTGTCCCGGCGCAAGGCAGTGGTCCGCTCCATTGATGTGGGCGAATATTTGCAGTATTCCAAGCCCAGCGTCTCCCGGGCCATGGGGATTCTGCGCAGAGACGGCCTCATTGAGATGGACAGGGATGGCTCCCTCACCCTGACGGACCGGGGCCGGGCCATCGCCGAGATGATCTATGAGCGCCATCAGGTTCTGACCCAGGTCCTGATGGAGCTGGGGGTGGAGGAGACCGTGGCGGCGGAGGATGCCTGCAAAATGGAGCACGTCATCAGCGACACCTCCTTCCAGGCCATCAAACGGCATATCGAAAGGTATGAACGGGAAAAGTAAGGAAAGACTAAGGCAATACCGCTCAATGGGAACTGCGGTTTTTGGTGGATCTTTTGCCCCAATCGTGCAGTGTGAAAAACGGGAAATACATCCAGTATTCCCACGTTTTCCACACTTTCGCTTGTGACAAAATCTCTCGCCATCTGCTCTTGCCACTTTTTTCAGAGCTTCCCCAAGGAAGCGCTCCGGCGGCGGCTTTGACCACCCCGGATTTTTCAGGAGGTGCGGACAATGACGGGATGCGGCGGAAACTGTTCGGGCTGCTCCGGCTGCGGGCGGGATCTGGTGCTGACGGAGGCGGAGCTGGCGCTGCTGGACCTGCTTTCGCAGATTCCTTTTCTGCCGGTGGCCCGGCGGGCGGATGAGGAGATTCCCCACTGCTTTGAGGAGGGGTTGGGCGAAAACGAAAGCCTGCTTTTGCAATGCCTGGAAAAGAAGGGGCTCATCTCCCTGGACTATGACAAGCCTATGAAGGGGAGCTACGGCCCTGCCTACGATCCCTATCCTCTCCGGGGGAGCCTCGCGCTGACCCAGAGGGGCCAGCAGGTCCTGGAGCTGGTGGAATATCGCGGCGTGGAAAGAGAAAACTGATTGCATTTTTGGTTTCGGCGTGCTATGATACACCAAAACCAAAAGGGAACGATAGAAAGATGAACGGAAACGAATTCCAAAACGGCGTCCAGCGGGGCCTGCCTGTGGGCCTGGGCTATTTTTCCGTGAGCTTCGGCTTTGGAGCCATGGCGGCGGCCCAGGGGGTGGGCGCCCTCCAGGCTGCCCTCATTTCTCTGACGAACCTCACCAGCGCCGGACAGTTTGCCGGGCTGACCCTCATCGTGGCCGGGGCCACGCTGTGGGAAATGGTGCTGACCCAGCTGGTGATCAACAGCCGCTATGCCCTGATGAGCCTGGCGCTGAGCCAGCGGATGGGGCAGAAGATCTCTCTGCTGCCCCGGTTGCTCATCGCCTTTTTCAACACCGATGAGATTTTTGCCCTGGCCATGGCCAGAAACGAGGCGCTGACGGTGCCCTTCCTGCTGGGGTTGGGGGTCCTGCCCATTGTCGGCTGGACCCTGGGTACCCTTACAGGAGCCATGGCGGGCTCCATACTGCCCCTTTCCATCCGGACGGCCCTGGGCGTGATGCTCTACGGAATGTTCGTAGCCATTGTGGTGCCCCCGGCCAAGACCGACCGGAAGATCCTGTGGTCGGTGCTGCTGGCCCTGGCGTGCAGCAGTGTATTCGGCTGGGTTCCCCAGCTGAAAGCCATCTCCCCCGGGGTGACCATCGTCATCTGCACCGTCCTTTCGGCAGGGCTCTGCGCCTGGCTGTTTCCCATTGCCGAAGAAGAGGCGTCCGTATGAGCATCTATGCCTATATTTTCGCCATGGCCCTGACCACCTATCTCATCCGGGTGCTGCCCCTGACCATTTTCCGCAGACCTATCCGCAGCCGGTATCTGCGCTCCTTTTTGCACTACGTTCCCTACTGCTGCCTGACGGTGATGACCTTTCCCGCCATTCTCACCAGCACGGCTTCGGTTTTGAGCGGCGGGGCGGCGCTGGCTGTGGCGGTGTTTTTGGCCTTCCGGGGAAAGAGCCTGATTACGGTGGCCCTCAGCTCCAGCGCGGTGGTGCTCCTCACCGAGGCGCTGTTGAATCTGCTCCATTTGTAAATTAACTGTGTATTCCCCCGGAACGTCTTGACGAACCGGGGGAATTCTGATATAATCCGGGCTGAGAAGAGGGAGTAGTCGGCGCGAAAGGCGTGGCTGGGTCAACATACTGGGGGCGACCCCTGGTTCGGCCTGATACGGGGAATGGGATGGAAGGAATTCCTGAGCCCGTAGGAAATGACGAGACTTGACGGCCGACACGAGTCTCTCTGCGCCTCCGTGCCGGTATTTTATGCACGGAGGGATTTTTATGGGAATCTGGGAACTGATCTTTTTGGCGCTGGGACTGAGCATGGACGCCTTTGCCGTGTCCGTCTGCAAGGGCCTGGCAATGAAGAAGGCCACCTGGAAGGAGAGCTGCCTGTGCGGCCTCTGGTTTGGCGGCTTTCAGGCGCTGATGCCGCTTCTGGGCTTCTTTCTGGGCTCGCTGTTTGCCGATGCCGTCCGGAATGTGGACCATTGGGTGGCGTTTTTCCTGCTGGGCATCATTGGCATCAATATGCTCAAGGAAGCCTTCCAGGAGGACGGAGGCGACAGCGGCAGCGACATGAGCGTCAAGACCATGTTCATTCTGGCGGTGGCCACCTCCATTGACGCCCTGGCTGTGGGCATTTCCCTGGCTATGGCGGGGGATGTGGACATTGTCCGGGCGGTGGCCCTCATTGGCATTCTCACCTTTGGAATGTCCGCCGCCGGGGTCCAGATTGGCAACATTTTCGGCAGCCGGTTTGAGAAAAAAGCCCAGATCACCGGAGGCGTCATTCTCATTGTGCTGGGCATCAAAATTCTGCTGGAACACCTGGGGGTGCTGGGATGATCCGAACGGACAAGCGTCTGCGGCTGTGCACCGTGCTGATTGTCTGCAACCTGATCTTCATCTGGGGAAACTCCCTGCTTCCCGCGAATGTCTCCCAGGCCATCAGCGACGCGGTGATGGAGTTGCTGTCCCGCTTTTTTTCCACCGGAGGGCCCCAGGGGGACACGGGCAGCTTTCTTACCCGCAAGCTGGCCCATTTTACGGAATTCGCGGCGCTGGGATTGCTGCTGACCTGGCGGTTTGGAATGCTGGGCAGGAAAAAGTATGTGCCCCTTAACTGGGGCGTTCTGGCGGCCTGCGCGGATGAGACCATCCAGTGCTTTGTCCCGGGCCGGGGACCCGGCGTCAGGGATGTGGCCATCGACACCGCCGGGGTGCTGACGGGAATGCTTTTGCTGACCCTGGGGCATATTTATTTTACCAAGAAAAAACGAAGGAAACAACAGGAGAACGAACCATGAAAAAAGTGATTGCGATATTGCTGTGCGCCGCCATGGCGGCGGCCATGTTTGCCGGCTGCGGAAAAACCGACGGCGGCAGCACCGATGCTTCCAAGGTCAACCTGACCCTGGAGGAGATTCTGGAGAAGATGACGACGGAGGTTCCCGTGGAGTTTGCCGCCGGAACCACCATCCTGGATCTGAACGACACCAGCGAGGAAGGAAAGTGGGCCCTCAAGTCCTACACAGGCCTGGATAACGCCGACGATATTTTGGAGGCCCTGGCCTTTGAGCCCATGATGGGCTCCATGGCCTATTCCCTGGTGCTGGTCCGGGTGGCCCAGGGGAAGGACGCCAAGGCCGTTGCCCAGGCCATGCAGTCCGGCATCGACCCCAGAAAGTGGATCTGCGTGGAGGCGGATGATATGATGCTGGCGGGCAGCGGAGACATTGTGATGCTGTCCATGGTCAGCAGCGGCTCGGAGCTCACCGCCCAGTCCTATGTGGATGCCTTTGCCAAAGCGGTGGGGGCAGACCCTGACTTTACCTTGCAGTAAACTTGGCAGACAAAAAATGGCAGCGGTTACCCCGCTGCCATTAGATCGGCGAAAATCCCCTTCGGGGCTTTCCGCCGGAGGGGGGTGCAGTCTGCTTAGCGCACTTCGTCGGAGTACCAAACACAACGCTCCATTTTCCGCAAGCGGAAAATTCCGACAGTGTTTGGACTCTTCCTCTCCCCATAAAGCGCATACTCGCTTTATGGGGGCCCCAGTGCCTATGGCGTGCAACTCGCACACACGCAGCCTGAGAGGAATTTTTCGCCACGCACAGGTCGCGGCGAAAAATGATCCGACTTGATTTGCCGCTGCGGCGGCAAACTCTGCGAGGCTTTTTTGACAAGCGGATGGCAGCGGTTACCCCGCTGCCATCTTTCACTCCGGCGCAAATGCGGAAGGGCCCCCTTCTGCTTTTGCGCCATGAATTTCTTGGAAGGGGAGAGCGCCATGATCTTTTCCAGCATCCCGTTTCTGTATTATTACCTCCCGGCGGTGCTGGGGGTGTATTTCCTCGCGCCGAAGCGGGGGAAAAACGTCGTGCTGCTGATTTCCAGCCTGATTTTCTACGGCTGGGGAGAACCGAAGCTCCTGCTGCTGATGGTGTTTACCATTCTGCTGTTCTACGTCTGCGGCCTGGCCATGGGAAGGGCGGGGGACCGGGGGAGAAGGGGCTGGATGATTTTCGCCGTGGCAGCCAGCCTGTTCCTTCTGGGCCTTTTTAAGTATGCCGACTTTTTTATCGGCAGCTTCAATTCCCTCACAGGCCTGAGCCTTCCGCTGCTGCGTCTGGCGCTGCCCGTGGGCATCAGCTTCTATACCTTTCAGTGCATCAGCTATGTGGTGGACGTATACCGGGGAAGGGTCCCGCCCCAGAAAAATCTGGTCAGCTTCGGGGCCTACGTCTCCCTGTTCCCCCAGCTCATCGCGGGCCCCATTGTCCGATACGCGGATGTGGCCCGGGAGCTGGAAAACCGGGAGAGCGGGAATGTGGCGGCGGGCCTGGGGCGGTTTTTGGTTGGCCTGGGGAAAAAGGTCCTCCTGGCGGACCAGTTCGCGCTGCTTTGCAGCCTGTTCCGGCAGAGCGGGGAGAAGTCGGTGCTGTTTTACTGGCTTTATGCCATTTCCTTTACCCTGAACATCTACTTCGACTTTTCCGGCTATTCCGACATGGCCATCGGCCTGGGCCGGGTCTTTGGCTTTCACTTTCTGGAAAATTTTGACTATCCCTACCTGTCGGGGAGTATTACGGAATTCTGGCGGCGGTGGCATATGAGCCTGGGAAGCTGGTTCCGGGATTACGTCTACATTCCCCTGGGGGGCAGCCGCTGCTCCAGGGGCAAGTGGATTCGCAACATTCTGATCGTTTGGGTGCTCACCGGCCTCTGGCACGGCGCCGCCTGGAATTTTGTCCTCTGGGGCCTGTTCTTCGCGGGGCTGCTGCTTCTGGAAAAGCAGACCCCGATTCTGGAAAAACTCCCGGGGGCTTTGCGCCACGGATATGTGATGCTGACGGTGGTTCTGAGCTTTGTCCTGTTCAACGCCGGAAGCCTGGGGGAGGCGTGGCAGGATTTTACCTGCCTCTTCGGCTTTGGAAATCTGCCCTTCTATACGGCGGAGACGGGGTATTACCTTGCCAGCTACGCGGTTTTGCTGCTGCTGGGAATCATGGGGGCAACCCCCCTGCCCAAGCGGGCAGCGATGAAGATCCGGTCGGGAAGGACGGGCCCTCTGTGGGAGCTGGCGGCGCTGGCGTTTTTGCTGCTGGTGTCCACAGCCTATCTAGTGGACGGCTCCTTCAGCCCCTTCCTCTATTTCCGGTTCTAAAGGAGGGAAGCATGTGAAAAAAGTGACATTTGGAATCCTGCTGGCCCTCTGGGCCGCCCTGACCCTGGGAGCCTGGCTCCTGCCGCCCCGGACCCTCTCCGAAGCCGAGCGCCGCCCCCTGGCCCAGATGCCGGAGGTCACGGCAAAGGGCCTGCTCTCCGGCCGGTTCATGGAGGACTTCGAAAAATACAGCCTGGACCAGTTCCCCCTGCGCCAGAGCTTCCGGGGCATCAAGGCCCGGGTGAGCAGGAAGCTGTTCCGGCAGAAGGACATGAACGGCATCTATCTCTGGAGCGGCCATGCGGCAAAGCAGGAATATCCCCTGAACAAAACCTCCGCAGACCATGCCCTGGGGCTGTTTGAGACCATTTATGAGAATCATTTGCAAGGCGCGGCGGGCATTTATGCCGCCGTCGTCCCGGATAAAAACTATTATCTTGCCGAGCCCAGCGGCCATCTGCGTATGGACTACGAAGTGCTGTTTGAGAAAGTGGAGGCGGGAATGCCCTGGGCCCAATTTGTGGACCTGACGGACACCCTCACTGCGGACAGCTACTACCGCACCGACGCCCATTGGCGGCAGGAGGCCCTGCTTCCCACGGCGCGGAGGCTGTGCGCCACCCTGGGAATCCCGGAGCCCCGGGAGGAGGACTTCACCCCGGCTGTTCTGGACCGGCCCTTCTACGGCGTCTACTGCGGCCAGGCGGCCCTGCCGCTGAAGCCTGACACCATCACCCTGCTGGAAAGCGAAACCCTGTCCGCCTGCGCCGTCTGCGACCATGAGACGGGAAAGACCATGCCGGTATACGATCCCGCCAAGCTGGCGAGCCGGGATTTGTACGATGTCTACCTCTCCGGCGCCAAGAGCCTTCTGACCATCGAAAACCCTGGGGCTTCAACGGACCGGGAGCTCATTGTATTTCGGGATTCCTTCGGCAGCAGCATGGTGCCTCTGCTGGTCCAGGGCTACCGCCGGATCACCCTGGTGGATATCCGCTATCTGAAAACCAGTCTTTTGGGGGACTATCTGGACGCGGATGGCAGGGACGTGCTGTTTCTCTACAGCACCACCGTCTTAAACCAGAGCGCCGCTCTGGGGTAAATCTCCAGCCGGGCCTCCCTTCGACCCAAAGCCCCGCCCCTTTCGTGTATACTGAGGGTATCACACGAAAGGGGCGTTTTCCATGTACAAACGACGGCTGATCTTTCTGCTTTTGCTGCTTCCCTGCTTCTTCCTCCCCGCCAGAGCCACGGAGGGGGGCTCCATCCGGGTGACATTAGAGGCGGAGGCGGCGGACAAAAGCGGCTATGTGGACCTGTATCGGGTGGCGGACACCGCCGAGGAGGGCTACCGGCTCTATGAGCTCTTCGGCGGCGGCTTTGTCCGGGAGGAGGACGCCAGATCCTCCCACCTGGCAAGCTGGCTGGAGGAGATGGTCTGGGACCAGGCCAGCTTCCGGGAGTATCTGGACGATTCCGGCAGCGCGGACTTCCAGGGCCTGACCCCGGGGCTCTACCTGCTGGCCCGGAGCCAGGGGGGCGTGGCGCCCTTCCTCATCCCCCTGCCCATGAATGGGGAGATGTCCCTCCATGCCTATCCCCAGGCGGGCCTCATCACCGGTACCATCCCGGTCACCGGCGATCCCTGGGGCCCCATTCCCGGCATCGTGGGCATGGCCCTGTCCGGGGCGGGGCTTCTGGGCTGCCTGGCATCCGCCAGAAAGCGGAAAAAAACTTAAGAATTTCTTAAGATTCCTCCCTTTTTCTGGACAGACCCGCCGGGCGTGGTATGATGTAGCCACAAAATCCAGAGGGGGAGGGGAGAGCGTGACGGTTTTTTTTCGCGATGCCGCCCATATTTCCTATGAAAAGGTGCTGGAGGCGCTGGAACATCTGAGCGCCCACCCCGGAACCGCCCTGGAATTTCCGGGGAAAAGCGAGGAAGGGCGGCCCATCCCGGCCCTGTGCCTGGGAGACCGGAAAGCCCCCTGCCATGTCCTTTTACAGGGGGCCATTCACGCCCGGGAGCACATGACTGCCTGGCTGCTGGCGGCCATGGCGGAAAGGGCGCAGGACCAGAACCTGCCCCGGGACATCTGCTGGCATTTTTTGCCCATGATGAACCCCGACGCCGTGGAAATCTCCCAAAGGGGCCTTTTGAGCGGCCGCCGGGAGGAGATCTACCGGCAGGACCTGGCCGCGGGCCGGACCGGGGAAGAGCCGGAGCGCTATGCCCACCGCTGGAAGGCCAATGCCCTGGGCACGGACCTGAACCGGAATTTTCCGGCGGGGTGGGAGCTTTTGGAGGGCCCCGGGGTTCCGTCGTCGGAGAATTTCCGGGGGGAGGCCCCCTTTTCCGCTGCCGAAGCCAGGACCCTCCGGGACTACACCCTCCGGTATCCCTTTGCCGTGACGGTGAGCTATCACGCCTCCGGCAGCGTCATCTACTATGAGTACGGAAAAAAGCAGCCGGTGAACCGTCTCTCCCGGTCCCTGGGGGAGGCAGTGGCGGCGGTGACGGGCTACCCCATGGAGGGAAGCGCGGGCTTGGCCGGGGGAGGCTACAAGGACTGGGCCGTGGACAGCCTGGGCATCCCCTCCCTGACCATCGAGATCGGCCGGGGAGAGGCGCCCTTGCGGGCCGAGGAGGCCCGGGATATTTGGGAGCGGAACCGGGAGGTCCTGCCCGCCATTGCCGCATGGCTGCAAGAAAGAGAGGAAAACCAGTTATGTCCATTGAAAAAGTGAGAGCCTATTTCGCCTCCCGGGGCATGGAGGAGCGGGTGCTGGAATTCGACTGCTCCAGCGCCACCGTGGAGCTGGCCGCCCAGGCCCTGGGTGTGGGGCCCGGCCGGATTGCCAAGACCCTGTCCTTCGCCGTGGGGGACCGGGCCGTCCTGGTGGTGATGGCAGGGGACAGGAAGGTGGACAACGCCAAGTACAAGGCCCAGTTCGGCGTCAAAGCCAAAATGCTCTCCCACCAGGAGGCAGCGGAGAAGATCGGCCATGCGGTGGGCGGGGTCTGCCCCTTTGCCGTGAACGACGGGGTGGAGGTCTACCTGGACGTATCCTTAAAGCGGTACGCCATGGTCTATCCCGCGGCGGGCAGCGGCAGCAGCGCCATCGGCCTGACCATCCCGGAATTGGAGGAGCACTCCGGCTTTACCGCCTGGGTGGATGTGGGCAAGCCCTGCGTATAAAACTCCCGCACTACGCGGCGAAAACGGGAAAACGCGTCTGGGCGAGAAGCGCTTATATGGATGGAAGCCTTCTGTTTCCATCCCAAGAGAAAAATGAGATTGGGAGCAATTAGAAATGAGATATCTGCTTTTTGCAGTAATTGGTTATGCCGTGCTGTATCTGACGGTATGGCTTCATGAAGTGGGGCATTCTTTTTGGGAATGCCATTTTGGAGTAAAACAGGGCTGGCTGAAAGTGAATGTGAAACCCTATATTTTCTTCTCAACACCGGGAGAAGTGGATATGGAAGCGTGGAATCGTTTGAATGCGAAGCAGTATGCTTTGATTGCATATGGCGGGGTTTTCGCGAACGCAATCTGGGCATTCATCGCCGGAGTCATTCTGAAGGCCGTGCTGGTGGATAATTTGTATTGGAACATGGCACTGTGGCTGTTTATAACATTGCATACCGCGGAGATTTTTAGTTATCTCTTTATTGGAAGCCTCTATTTGGTAAGCGATATGGCAATCATTGCGGAGCATATGCCCAAATTGCGGATCGTAAATATCTGCGTGGGGCTGTTATTAACTGCCGTATATCTTTTCCTGTTAAAAAGTGTTCCCGGTGACTTTCAGGTGTTTGTCGTAATATGGAACGCGGTTACGGTGGTATCCATGTGTGCCGGCAGAATCATTTTTTTCATAAAATCAAGAAGAGGATAGAACGGGCAGAACGAAAAAGGAGTATGGATTCAAAAAATCCATACTCCTTTTTTATGAACGCTGCACGATCCGATTCCTTGACGCGGAACAATCTACAGGCAGGAGAGGTCGAATACCTCTCCCTCCCGGGTCAGCGGCTCCAGAATCCCATCCCGGAGAACATACCCCTCCCCGAAGAGCAGCAGGCGCTCCGGGTCCTGGTAGACATAACTTCCATCCGCCAGGGCGAAAAAGCAATTTCCAAAGCTGTCGGTATAGGTGATGTCCTCAAAAAGCCGCAGCCCGTCGAGAATGTTGTTCCGCACCTTCTGGTAGTGGGGCAGGATGTTGACGCCGGTGAGCCCCAGGCCCCGGGCCCAGCGGGGAAAGTCCGGGGCGGATTCCCCCGGCTCCTCGGGCTGGACGTAGACATACTCGGCGCAGTTCATGGAACCGGCGCTGATGCCCATGACGACGCCCTCCCAGCCCTTCAAGGATTCCGCCAGGCCTGTCTCCCGGAGAAAGTCGTTCTGGGTGGGCACGTGGCCTCCGGCCAGGACTAGAAAGTCGGCGTTTTCCAAAAGGGCGGGGGCCTCCGCGCCGTTCCAGCTGTCCAGGACCTGGAAGGCGGAAAAGAGAATCCCCTCCCGGGAAAAGGCGGTGACCACGTCGGTGCCGAACTGGCAGCAAAGGTCCCGGCGCTCCGGGTCCGCCGCCACGAAGAGACACCGGGGGAAGGGGGGCAGGGCCTCCCGGATGCGGTCAATAAAACCGTTGGCGTTGGATAAGATGGGTCCCTCTGCGTTCTCCACGAAGGGACTGCTGGTCAAAAACAGGGTCATGCTGAAACCACCTGGTATTCTCAAAATTTGGCGCCGGGGAAATATTCCTCCGCGAAATCCACCTGATCCACCTGGAAGCTCCTTCCGTCCAGATAGGAAAGGGCCCCGGCGTCGGTGGTGAAGCGGAAGGTCAGCTTGTAGGAGTAGAGGGCCTGATAGCTCCGGTCGAAACGCTTGTCCAGCTTGCCGTACTTTCCGTCCCCCAGCAGGGGATGGCCGGCGTGGGCGAACTGGGCCCGGATCTGGTGGGTCCGGCCGGTGATCAGCTGGCACTCCACCAGGCTCAGTCCGTTCCGGCTGGAGAGGACTTCATAGTTGGTCTGGCAGGATTTGGCCCCGGGCTGGGGGGTGTCGGAGACAAAGACCCGGTTCTTTTTCGCGTCCTTGAAGAGGTAGCCCTTGAGGTTCCCCTCCCGGGGCTTCGGCGTCCCCTCCACAATGGCCAGATACCGCTTGTCGATCTCCCGGTCCTTGATTTTCTGGTTCATCACCCGCAGAGCCTCGGCAGTTTTGGCGGCGATGACGATGCCGCCG
>DETX01000027.1:14099-15937 GCA_002362145.1 Clostridiales bacterium UBA3277 | reverse complement strand
ATTTTTATCAGGTAATAGTATTAAGTTTCCTTTAACTGGTTATTTGAGGGATTGACAGCGGCCTGTTTCCCTGATAAACTGATTTTATAAACGCATAAAATGGAAAAACATATCGAAAGGGTGACCTCCATGAAACGTATCCTGTCCGTTCTTCTCATCCTGGCGCTGCTTACCCTGGCCGCCTGCGGCAATGGGGAAGATTCCAGCGCTTCCCTTCCCCAGCCTTCAACTGACGAGACCTCCGCCCCCGGGGAGGGGCCTGTGACCGTCTCCAACATGACCCAGCTGCTGGCCGCCATCGCCCCGGACACCGAGATTGTTCTGGAACCGGGAGACTATTATCTCAGCGACATCCGAGGCAGCGACGCCTCCTCTGCCTACTACAGCACCCAGCAGGGACTCACCCTGACCGGTGTCTCCAACCTGACCATCCGCGGCAGCGGCCAGGGCCGCACCAATCTGCTGGTGGAGCCCCGGAGCTTCGACGTGCTGACCCTTCAGGATTGCAGCAATATCACCCTGGAAGGGATGTCTCTGGGCCATACCGACCGGGCAGAAGTCTGTGAAGGCGGCGTCGTTAAGCTAAATCAGTCAAAGGGGATTTCCCTTCATGACCTGGATCTTTACGGCTGTGGAACCACCGGCGTCGAGGCATACAATTCCGAAGAAATTCAGGTGACAGACTGCGTCATCCACCACTGCTCCTACAGCGGCATTTCCCTGTATAACAGCCAGAATATCACCATTGCGGACAGCACCTTCCACGCGCTCGGCGTGGAGACGCCCATCTTCCATGTCTTTGAGCTTATGTACTGCGATGATGTGGCCGTCTCCGGCTGTGACATTTCGGAGTGCTACGTGGAGACCCTTCTCAGTACCAGCTGCGCCTCCGAAACCGTCACCTTCCGCGGCAACCAGTTTTCTCAGAACCGGATTGCCAGAGCCATGTTCTCCTTCCAGGATGGCAGCTGCGTGCTGGACGGAAATACCTTTGAGGAAAACCAGATGCGCCGCTGGTATCTGCCGGACAGTGCCCACGCCGTGGACGCCGGCGGCCAGGAGCTCCTGTTTGAGGACCCGGTCCTCTCTTCCGCCGGGCCTGGCGTCACCACCCCCGTCTCCTCCGGCCCCCAGGCGGAGGTCCATGTGTCCACCGCCGATGAATTCCTGGATGCCATCGTCCCGGACACCTGCATTGTCCTGGACACTGCCCTGCTCGACCTGAGTACCGCCAAATCCTATGGTGAGGCAGAGAGCCTCGGGGACGGGGAGATGTTCTTGGGCACAGGAAGCGAATACTATTACTGGGTCAATAACTACGACGGTCCCAGCCTGGTGATCACCAGCGTCCCGAACCTGACCATCCGGGCCGACGGCAGCGACCGCAAGGCCCACACCATCTCTGCCACGCCCCGGTACGCCAACGTTCTGACCTTCGAAAACTGCGACGCCGTCACCCTCTCCGGCTTCACCGCCGGGCACACCAAGGAGCCGGGATACTGCCTGGGCGGCGTCATTAGGCTCCGGGACTGCTCCAATTTCCTGGTGGAAAACTGCGGTCTGTTCGGCTGCGGCACCATCGGTGTGGACGCGTCCAACACCCGGGATCTTCAGGTGGTCAACTCCGAGATCTACGAATGCTCGCTTTTCGGCGTCCAGCTGGATTCCTGCGCCAACGTATCCATCTCCGGAACCACCATCCGGGATATTGGTGATGAATACGGCAACTTCGCCTTCTACTGCCTCACCGACTGCCAGGATGTCACCGTGGACGGCTCGCCCATGGACGGAAACTTCTACGGAAACTAATACTTAAATCTAATAAAACCCTTCGGTTT
>DETX01000027.1:3611-13756 GCA_002362145.1 Clostridiales bacterium UBA3277 | reverse complement strand
TTTATTGAATATCAGTATAAGCCTGCCGCCTGGAACCCATTTCTTTTTGATGCGAAAAGCCCCCTGTGTAGGAAGCATCCTATACAGGGGGCAAATTATTTTCTGTCGGTGGTTATGCGGGCTTAATAGTTTTCCTTGCGGACCTCAAAGTAGGCCTGGGGATGCTTGCACACGGGGCAGACCTTCGGGGCCTCCGTGCCAACCACAATGTGGCCGCAGTTGCGGCACTCCCAGACGGTGACGCCGCTCTTCTCAAACACGGTTTTGGCTTCCACGTTGTGCAGCAGGGCGCGATAGCGCTCCTCATGGCTCTTCTCAATGGCCGCCACACCCCGGAACTGCTCGGCCAGGGCGTGGAAGCCCTCCTCGTCAGCCTCCCGGGCCATCCGGGCGTACATATCCGTCCACTCGGCGTTCTCCCCCTCAGCGGCGTGGAGCAGGTTTTCTTCCGTGCTGCCCACTTCGCCCAGAGCCTTGAACCAGAGCTTAGCGTGCTCCTTCTCATTCTCGGCGGTCTGAAGGAACAGTGCCGCAATCTGCTCGTAACCGGCTTTCTTTGCCACGGAGGCAAAATAGGTGTACTTGTTCCGGGCCTGGCTCTCGCCTGCGAAAGCCTCCCAGAGGTTCTTTTCCGTCTTGGTACCGGCGTAGGGATTGCTCATAATAATCTCCTCCTGATTTTTTTGTGGGCTGGGTTTCAGCCCATTTCTTAATGACAGTGGCCGTGGCCGCAGCCGTGGTCGCCGCAGGTATGGGCGCCGTCGCCGTGGGCATGGTCGTGGTGGCTGCACCGGACATCGGGGTTAAAGCTCAGATTTCCGGCGATCAGGGCATTGACCGCCTGGTCCGCGCTGCCGCTGACGCCGCCGTAGAGCCGGATGCCCGCCTCCGCCAGGGCCATCTGAGCCCCGCCGCCGATGCCGCCGCAGATCAGCACGTCCGCATGCATGGCAAGCAGCAGTCCCGCCAGGGCGCCATGGCCGGAGCCGTTGGTGTCCACCACCTGACTGGAGACGATTTTCCCGTCCTCCACATCATAGAGCTTAAACTGCTCCGTATGACCGAAGTGCTGGAAAATTTCCCCGTTTTCATAGGTAACCGCAATTCTCATGATCGTTTCTCCTTTGGTTTTTTCAAACTGCTTTTGAAGCTGCCGTCTGGCGCAGTCCTGCCTGGGACAGCCCATATCCTCGCCGCCGCACAGGCGGTAGTCTCCGCCCGCAATCTTCAGGGGATGGCCATCCACCAGGGCATCGGCGATCTTTCGCCGGGCTGTTTCGTAGATCCGCTGCACCGTCGTCCTGGCCACGCCCATTTGCCGGCCGGCCTCCTCCTGGGAAAGGCAGACCTTGTCCATCAGCCGGATTACTTCAAATTCATCCACACTGAGGACCACCGCTTCCCCCGCCTCCCCGCCGGGAGGGCTGAACAGAAGCGTCTCCGGATAGCGGCAGACCCGGCGGCTTTTCGTGGGTCTAGGCATTGCATCACCCCTGGCATTATTTTATCAAAATAATGGGCATATGTCAAGAACGCAGATTGACCTAGTCAAAAAATACAGAGAATTCCATGGGGCTGCGCTGGGAATCAGAAAAGGGGCAGAACCCAGTGGGTCTGCCCCTCCCCTATTTACTTTTCCTTATCCTGGGACCGGCAGGAATCGCAGAGGCCGCAGCTGCCACAGCCTCCGCCGCAGCAACCGTTTCTCCCTTTTTTTCTTTTTCGGATGGTCAGGACGGCGGCCAGAAGGGCCCCGGCCATCAGGGCCAGAATGAGATAGTCAATGGGGTTCATCCGCATTTCCTCACATTCCAAAGGCCATGCAGATAACCCGGACAAGGAGGGCCACCACCCAGGCCACGGCGCACTGCCAGACCACGACCCCCACTGCCCATTTGGCGCCCAGCTCCCGCTTGATGGAGGCAATGGACGCCACACAGGGCGTATACAGCAGGGAGAACACCAGCATGGTCGCCGCCGACAGGGTGGACAATGCCCCCCGGATGCCGCCTCCAAAGAGAATCTCCATGGTGGACACCACGCTCTCCTTGGCCATAAAGCCGCTGATCAGAGAGGTGACGATCCGCCAATCGTCCAGGCCCAAGGGCGCCAGCACCGGGGCAATCCATCCGGAGACTGTGGCCATCAGGCTGTCGGAGGAGTCCGTCACCATGGTCATGGAGGCGTCGAAGCTCTGCAGGAACCACACCACCACCGTAGCAATCAGAATCACGCTGAACGCCTTGCTCAAAAAGTCCTTGGCCTTTTCCCAGAGAAGCTGGCCCACATTTCTGGCGCCGGGCATCCGATAGTTGGGAAGCTCCATCACGAAGGGCACCGCCTCGCCCTTGAAAATCGTACGCTTGAACAGCAGCGCCGCCAGAATGCCCACCAGGATACCCAGCAGGTACAGCCCCGTCATAATCCAGCCGCCCTTGCCCGGGAAGAAGGCGCTGACAAAGAAGGCGTAGATGGGCAGCTTCGCCGAACAGCTCATAAACGGCGTCATCAGAATGGTCATCTTCCGGTCCCGCTTACTGGGCAGGGTGCGGGTGGCCATGACCGCCGGAACCGTACAGCCGAAGCCGATGAGCATGGGAACGATGCTCCGCCCGGACAGGCCGATTTTTCTGAGGAGCTTGTCCATAAAGAAGGCAACTCTTGCCACATAGCCGCTGTCCTCCATGATCGAGAGGAAGAAGAACAATGTGACCACAATGGGCAGGAAGCTCAAAACACTGCCTACGCCCCCGAAAATGCCGTCGATCACCAGGCTGTGGAGCAGCGGATTGGCCCCAGCGGCCGCCAGATACTGGTCCACCGCCGCCGTCAGGACGTTGATGCCGCTCTCCAGCAGCTCCTGAAGGAACAGGCCGATGACGTTGAAGGTCAGGTAGAACACCAGACCCATGATGGCAATGAAGCAGGGAATGGCCGTCCATTTCCCGGTGAGAATCCGATCCAGCTTCTCAGAGCGGAGCCGCTCCTTGCTCTGGACGGGCTTGCGCACGGTGCGCTCGCAGACATATTCGATGAAGTCATAGCGCATATCCGCAATGGCGGCGCTGCGGTCCATGCCGCCTTCCTTTTCCATCTGCTCGACGATGTGGCCGATCATGTCCAGCTCGTTTTCATCCAGCTTGAGCTGCTCCAGGATGAGGCTGTCCCCTTCGATGACCTTGGTAGCGGAAAAGCGCACGGGAATCCCGGCCCGCTCCGCGTGGTCCTCGATGACGGACTCCACCGCGTGGATGGCCCGGTGAATGGCGCCGCCGTGGTCGTCCTTGCTGCAAAAGTCCTGCTGCCTGGGCTTCTCCTGGTACTGGGCCACGTGGATGGCATGGTCCACCAGCTCCCGAACGCCCTCATTTTTCGCGGCGGAGATCGGGACCACCGGGACGCCCAGCATGGCCTCCATGCCGTTGATGTCAATGGCTCCGTCGTTGTTCGTAACCTCGTCCATCATATTTAAGGCAATGACCATAGGGATGCCCATTTCCAGCAGCTGCATGGAAAGATAGAGATTGCGCTCCACGTTGGTGGCGTCCACAATGTTGATGATCGCCTTTGGCTTTTCCCCCAGCACAAAGTTCCTCGACAGAATCTCCTCACTGGTATAGGGGGACATGGAATAAATGCCGGGCAGGTCCGTGACCACGGTATTGGGATGGCCCTTGATGGGGCCGTCCTTCCGGTCCACCGTCACTCCCGGGAAGTTTCCCACGTGCTGGTTGGAGCCGGTGAGCTGGTTAAACAGGGTGGTCTTTCCGCAGTTCTGGTTGCCCACCAGGGCGTAGGTCAGCGTCGTCCCCTCCGGAAGGGGGGCTCCGTCTCCCTTTACATGATACTTTCCGTCCTCGCCCAGACCGGGGTGGTTGGAAGCGTAGATCCGCTCAATCCGGCTGTGCTTGTTGGAGCGCTCCCGGATCGGCTCAATTTCGATCTGTTCCGCGTCCGCCAGGCGGAGCGTCAGCTCATAGCCGTGGATCTGCAGCTCCATGGGGTCCCCCATGGGGGCGAATTTCACCACCGTGGCCTCCGCCCCGGGAATGACGCCCATATCCAGAAAATGCTGCCGCAGCGCGCCCTCTCCTCCGACCTTTCGAATCACGGCGCTCTGGCCGATTTTCAAGTCCCTTAATGTCAATGGAATGCACCTCCCCATCGCCCTTCCGGCGATGTCCACAATGGATTAGAATTGATTGTAGTTTACTCCCGCGAAAAAAATTTGTCAATATTTTTGTCACACGGGCGGGATATGACATAAAAACGCGTCAGCGGTGACCGCTGACGCGTTTTGGGGTTACTTGCAATAAATTTGGATGGCCTCGTGGACAAATTGGGCGGTGCCCGGGCCCCCGGCCTTGTCAATGTTTTCCGTCATGGCGTCTCCCGCCGCGTACATCTGCCCCAGCCCTTTCAAAATTTCTCCGGTGCAGGTGTAAAAGTGGGCGGTGATGTGGTCCTGGAGCCGCCCTACCAGGGCCTGGGCCTCCTGAGATTCGGGAGACCCGGCTTTGATGGCCCCAAATTCCGCGAAAATGTCCATGAGGGCCTCGCCGTCGGTTTTCAGCGCCTCCTGCGTCCGGCCCCGGGTTTTTTCCGCAAATTCCCTGTAGGCCTCTGTCGCGCCCCATTTTGCCTTGGCCTCGGCGGCGTAGCGGTCCATTTCGGTGGTATCAAATGGGGTAAAATCCATATCGATCACTCCTGTTTTCTGAATCTGGCGGGCGTATCGGATCAGTCCTTCCAAGCGCTTCTGTTTCAAAATCAGCAGTTCGATCTGCTGCTGAAGGGCCTGCGCCGGGTCAAAATCCGGGGTATCCAGGATTTTCCGGATCTCCCCCAAAGGAAATTGGAGCTCCCGGAACAGCAGAATCGTATGCAGCCGCCTTAAAGACGCGTCATCGTACAGCCGGTAGCCCGCCTCCGTCACCCGGGATGGCGTCAGCAGGCCGATGGCGTCATAGTGGTGGAGCGCGCGCACACTCACACCGGTCAGGCGGCTGACTTCCTTCACTGTTTTCATGACTTCCCCTCCCGTCATGGACATCATACACTATGACGCAGGGTGAGAGTCAATAGGCAACCTTAAATTTTTTGAGAAAATCATGGGGAAGGTTCGCTTCCCGGGTTCGTTTTCATTTGACCGCTTTCCACGTTTTCACCGCCGTCTCCACAGTATCCAGTGCCAGGGAGAACAGGATGCAAATTAAAAGGAATTTCTGGAAGTAAGTAAAGATGTACGCAATAAATTCCGTGTCTCCGCTGAACAGCGGGGTAACCTTCGCCATAAACTCCGGATTCAGGAGGTTGAAGCCTCCCAGCCACCAGATAGTAAACACCGCGGCAGCCACATTCGACACCACCGTCGTCACCAGCACCCGGCGGTTATACCATCCCTCCTGGAGCTTAACACATTCCCGGAGGATTCCGCACAGGGTAAACAGCAATATGAAATACCAGCACTCCCGGATCATAACCGGGTCAAAAATGGGAATCCGTCTGCCCTGCTCCGGCAGATACGCGCCAAAGGCCTGGGGAAACGCCAGGAAGATTGCCGCGAAGGCCACCGAAACGCAGATTCCCACAATGCACTCCCATTTCGGGATGATCTCGCTTTTCTTCGGCACCGGGGGCAGGTCGTCAAAGTTAAAGGGATGGCCCAGGGAGATATGCTTTTTATAGAAGAAGGCAAACAGCAGCGTCACAATGGCAAAGGCGCTGAGCAATCCGTTGTACAGCATGGACAGCCACGAGAGCAGCCCGTCGAAAACACCTTTATGCTCCAGCAGGCAGACAATTCCGGCAGAAATGGTCAGTCCCACGGCAACCGCCAGAGCCACGATTTTCAGCACAAACAGATAGGTCGTGTAATAGGGCTGGCCAATGAGGCATTTCCCGCTGCTTTCGTCGTACTTTTCGTACAGCTCCTGGGGGCTGCCCAGCTCTGTCAGCACAATCCGGACATCCTTTTCCTCCGGCATCGCCTCGCCGTAGCGCTCCAGCAGCATGTCCTCCACCAGTCCCCGCAGCTCCTTTGCCACGTCCTCCTGCTTGCTTCGGGGCAGGCGGCGGGTCACGGCATAGATATAGCGCTCAATCAGGTCGTTCATCCTTTCTCTCCTTTCAATAATTCCTCCACATTTCGGGAAAACTCCTCCCAGTACGCCTGGGTCTGGGCCAGGACCTGCCGGCCGTCGTCGGTGATCTGGTAGTATTTTCGGGGCTTATTCTCCCCGGTGTCCCACTGGCTTGAAAGCAGCCCCTGGCCTTCCAGCCGCCGCAGCAGCGGGTAGAGGGTGTTGGCATCCATGGGGATGTGGTTTTCATTGAGGCTTTTGACCAGGCTGTAGCCGTAGGTCGGCTCCCGGAGCCGCGCCAGGACCAGCAGGATCAGGGTTCCCCTCCGCAGCTCCTGCTTGAGGGAGGATACGGTCTGCGCAATATCCATACTGTGCCTCCTTCCTTATTTGCGTTTTCATTATACTGTATGTAACACACTATGTCAAGGACTTTTTTGCCCCAGGGAACCGGCCTTTTCCCGGGTCTGTCAGGCTTACACTTGACTTTATTGCATATATGTTGTATAATTCATAAAGATTTACGCGAAACGGAGTACTTTCCATGAAAAAAGCCGTTAGAATTTTCATCCCGCTGCTGCTGGTGCTGGTCATTCTTGCCAGCGTGGCGTGGTATCTGTTTGTTTACGACCGGGAGTTTACCCGGGATTCCCTGCTGAGCCAGGCCCGCTTCCAGGACCTCCATGGCAATTCCCGGCTGTCCTCCTGGTTCTACGATCTGGCCTTCAACTTCTCCGGGAAGGACGAAAACGTGGCAATTGAGCTGGCAAACCAGTATAAGGACACCGGAAATTACACCAAGGCTGAGTACACCCTGACCAATGCCATCAGCTCCCACCCCACGGTGGAGCTCTACACCGCCCTGTGCCGGACCTTCGTGGAGCAGGATAAGCTGATGGACGCGGTGAATCTGCTCAGCAAAATCAGCGACCCGGACATCAAGGCCCAAATCGACGCTCTGCGGCCCACTATGCCCAACGCCGACTACGACGCTGGGTATTACAGCCAGTATATGGACCTGCACTTAAGCTCCACCGGTGCCATTTTCTACAGCGACAACGGAGAATTTCCCTCCATCCACCAGAATCGCTACGCCGATGCCATCTCCCTGCCCGCCGGTGAGACCACCATTTACGCCATCGCGGTCAGCGAGGCGGGGCTTGTGAGCCCTGTGAATGTGCTGGAATACACCATCACCGGCGTCATTGAAGAGGTCACCTTTGTGGACCCGGCCATGGAGGCCGCCATCCGCGCCGCCATCAACGTCGGCCCCAACACCACTGTCTACACGAATCAGCTCTGGGAGCTCACCGAGTTCACCGTCCCGGATGGGGTGGCGAGCTACAGCGACCTTGCTCAGCTCCCCTATTTGCAGCGGCTGATCATTCAGAACAAGAGCATTCCCTCTCTGGAAGATCTGTCGTCTCTGTCGCAGCTGTACTATCTCGATCTCACCGGGTGCAAGTTCCCCTCCGCTGACTTGGAGATTTTGGCGAATCTACCCTCCCTTTCCTGGCTGATTCTGAACAACTGCGGCCTGAGCACCATTGCCGGGCTGGCCGGGGCGCCCAATCTGAGCTACCTGGATCTGGCAAACAACACCGTAAGAAATCTGGAGGTGCTGGCTCCCATGTCCGGCCTGCGGGAAGTCTACCTTCAGCACAACGCCGTTGTCGATCTGTCCGCCCTGCAAAATCTGATTTCCCTGGAAAAGCTGGACGTCTCTTTCAATGCCCTGACGACCCTCTCTCCCCTGGTCTCCTGCATCCGGCTGAACTGGCTGGGCGCGGACCACAATCAGATTTCGGACCTATCCGGCATCAACACCCTTCCCCTGCTGTCCTACCTCTCCCTCAACTACAATAACCTGACGGACGTCAGCGCCCTGGCCTCCTCTACAGAGCTGACCGAGCTGAACATTGCCAGCAACGAAATCACGGACATCTCCTCCCTGAGCACCCTGACCAAGCTGATTAACTTCAATTTCTCCTCCAACCAGGTCCCGGCCCTGCCGGACTGGCCCGAGGGCTGCCCCATGCAGACCATCGACGGCTCCTACAACGCCCTGACAAGCATTGACGGCCTGAGCAAAATGACGTCCCTGACCTATGTCTATATGGACTACAATCTGCTCAGCTCCGTGGATGCCCTGGCGGATAACTACTGTCTGGTCCAGGTGAACGTCTTTGGCAATGCTGAGCTGAAAGATGTGTCCGCCCTCCGGTCCCACGACATCATCGTCAACTACGATCCCACCAACTAAATAAATTGCCCCCGACTTTTCCGTCGGGGGCGATTTTTTATTCCTTTTCTCTTCGTTTTTCTTTCAGCTTGCCGTTCATGGCCTTTACCGCCATTCTCCAAACAAGCACCTCAATCAGCCAGATCAGAATGAAAATGCCAAGGAAAATGGCGAAGTAGCTAATGAATCCCCAGACCGTATGCTCCATCCAGTAGCACACATAGGCCACCGGCAGCATGACCAGACTTATGATCAGAAAGTGGGTCCCCGTCTGTCTGGCCAGGCTCCACCGCTCCATCTGCCACACCACAGAGGCGGCGGCGAATCCGGCCCCCAGGATACCGCAGAGGACCGTTTGGAGGACCACAGCGGCAATCTCGCTGCCCATGGCCTCCACCAGAGACGGCACGCAGGGGACGAAATAGCCCTCTGCCCACACAAACGATTGCAGAACCGAAATCACGTGTCCCATGGCAATGCCCAGAGGGAATCCGAGCAGCCCCCGGAAAAATGCCTTTTTTCCCATATCATCACCTCATATTCCAAGAATTTTTTTGATTTTCGGCACACACCGCCGGGAGACGTAGGTCACGTCACCATTACTCAGGCGGACACAGACCGTGCCCGTGAAGCTCAGGTCGAAGGTACGTACCTGAGAAAGATTGATCATCTCCGAATTGGAGATGCGAACGAACTTCCGTCCGTCCAGCTGTTTTTCCAGCTCATAGAGCCGCTGCCGCAGAATGTACTCCCCCTGCTCCGTAACGGCCAGGACCTTGCCGCCGCTGGCGTAGATCCGGATGAGCTTCTCCGGCTCCAGAACCTCCAGCTTCTCTTCCCGCAGTCCCGTGATGATCCGGGGCGTCTGCTCGGACAGTCTGTCCAGGATGTCCTGAACCTCCTCGGTGACGGCGGCGGCGCAGATAAGCACCTTCGGTTCCCGGAAGCTGTCATCCAGTTTGATCTCGATTTGCATAGGCCTTCCCCCTTTCACGCTCCATTATAGCTTTCCGCCCTTCCAGGTGCAAGGGATTTGGAACAGGCGGTCGTTTGCGAAGCACAGCTGGTATAAAAAATGCGGTGAAGGGGCTTCCTTCACCGCATTTTTCCGATTTCAATTATGGGTTTTCCATTCCGCAGGATTTCGCATATCCAAAACCAGCTTCAGGGCCGCTTCAATGGTCTGGTTCCGGATTTCCTCCCGGTTCCCCTGGAAGCGGCACTCCCGCACACCGCTGTGTCCTTCCGCCGCGTAGCCGATGAAAACCGTACCCACCGGATTGCCGAACTCGTCGCCGCCGGGACCGGCCAGGCCTGTGACGGAGACCGCCACGTCCGCCTGGAGAAGGGCCCGGACCCCCGACGCCATGGCCTGGGCCACCGGCGCGGAAACCGCGCCCCGGGTACTTAGGATTTCCTGGGGCACCCCCAGGACATGATGCTTAACCCAGTCCGTATAGCTGATGACGCCGCCCTTGTACACCTCGCTGCTGCCGGGCACGGCCGTCAGGGCCGCTCCGATGCCGCCGCCGGTGAGACTCTCCGCCGTGACCAGGGTCTTTCCCGCCAGGGCCGTCAAAACATCACAGCAAAGGCTCATCATGCTCGCTCACCTTGATCTTTTCAATGGAATCCAGGGCCCGGGTAATAAGGGCCTCCCGGTCCAGGTTTCTCTCGGCGTACTCCACCTGGCCCAGGGTGGGCTTCGTCTTGGGATGCTTGGGGGTGAATACGGTGCAGCAGTCCTCGTAGGGCAGGATGGAGGTCTCCAGGGTGCCGATCTTCCGGGCAATGGTGACGATCTCCTCCTTGTCCATGCC
>DETX01000027.1:0-3321 GCA_002362145.1 Clostridiales bacterium UBA3277 | reverse complement strand
CTCCTCCTTGTCCATGCCCACCAGGGGCATAAAAATGGGCATATCCACCACAGCCCCGGTGACCGCCATGGCCTCCATGGTCTGGGAGGCCACCTGGCCCAGATTTTCTCCGGTGATCAGGGCGCCGCAGCCGTCTGCCTTGGCAATCCGGGCGGAAATCTCCATCATGAACCGGCGCATGATCAGCGTGAAAAATTCCTCGGGGCAGTTATCCCGGATGGCCTCCTGGATTTCCGTGAAGGACACCACGTTCACCGTCATTTTGCCGCAGTACTTGGTCACCAGCCGGGCAAGCTCCACCACCTTATCCTTGGCAAGCTGGGAGGTGTAGGGATAGGAGAAGAAGTGGACCGCCTCCACCTCCACGCCCCGCTTGGCGATCATATAGGCCGCCACCGGCGAATCGATGCCGCCGGAGAGCAGGCACATGGCCCGTCCGCCCACGCCCGTAGGCAGGCCCCCGGCGCCGGGCTCGGCAGGGCCGTGGACATAGGCCGCCAGGTCCCGGACCTCCACATAAACCGTGTAGTCCGGATTGTGGACATCCACCCGGCAGCCCGGATGGGCCTCCGCCAGGCGGCCGCCGATCTCCTGGGAGAGCTGGATGGAAGTCAGGGGGAAGCGCTTATCCGAGCGCTTGCTCTCCACCTTAAAGGACGCGGCGCAGTCCAAGTCGTCCCCCAGGTAATTCTCGATGGCTGCATAGATGGCATCCACATCCTTTTCACAGGGACGGCACCGGCACAGGCTCACCAGGCCGAAAATGCTGCGGCAGGCCTCCCAGGCCCCGTCCACGTCGGCAGCGTCATCCTTGGGCTCCACATAGACCGTGGACTGCATGATGTAGACGTCAAATTCGCCGAAAGACCGCATCCGGCGGCGGATATTCTGGCGCAGACGGTTCTCAAAGGTCCGCTTGTTGGCCCCCTTCAGGACGATCTCGCCCAGCTTCAAAAGAAAAATCTCGTTCATTTTTTCGCTCCTTACAGGTCTCCGGTCAGACGCACTATAGATCTCGCAGTATCAAAGCCCTCCGGATACCGTTTTTTCAGTTTATCAAGATTCCCTCTGAGAATGGTTTCCAGAGGAATATCCAAAGCCGTCGCAGCTTCCGCAAGATACCAGGCTACATCCCCCAGTTCCTTTGCCAGGTATTCCTTATCCAGGGCATGGCCCTGGGCAAGCCACTTTTTTACAATGTCGATAGCCTCTCCGGATTCGCCGCACAGCCCCATTACACTATTAATAAGCACTTCTTTCCGGTCCAGGGCAGGATTCAATGTGGACATGGCAAGGCGCTGATATTCCTCTACCGTCACAAAAAGCACCTCCTTTACCGGTTGCCCAGATTCACGGCCCGGTACTGAATGGCCTCGGCAATGTGCTGGGGCCCGATGTCCGCGCTGCCGTCCAGGTCCGCCACGGTCCGGGCCACCCGCAGAATGCGGTCATAGCTTCTGGCCGTCAGGCCCATGGCGTCAAAGGCGTTTTTCATCAGGGCCGCCCCCTCCTCGCTGAGGGCGCAGAAACGGCGCATTTCCTCCGGGCCCATCCGGGCATTACACATTCCGCCGCCAAAGCGCCGGTTCTGCATGTCCCGGGCGGCGTTGACCCGCTTTTGGATCTCCGAGGAGGGCTCCGCCTCCGCCCGGGCGCGCAGGTCCTCAAAATGCACTGCCGGAACCTCCACCACAATGTCGATCCGGTCCAGCAGCGGGCCGGAGATACGGCTGCGGTAGCTCTCCACCGACGCCTCCGTGCAGTGGCACCGGCCGGAGGGGTCTCCGTACCAGCCGCATTTGCAGGGATTCATGGCGCAGACCAGCTGGAATTCCGCGGGATAGGTCACCGCCCCGGAAATGCGGGAAATGGTCACCTTGCCATCCTCCAAGGGCTGGCGCATCAGATCAAGGGTGTCCCGGCGAAATTCCGGCATCTCATCGAGAAACAGCACGCCCTTATGGGCCAGGGAGATCTCCCCCGGCCGGGGATTCCCGCCGCCGCCGGCAAGGCCCGCGTTGGAAACGGTGTGATGGGGCGACCGGAAGGGCCGGCGTGTCAGCAGGGGCTCCCTGGCGTTCAGCATTCCCATGACCGAGTAGATCTGGCTGACCTCCAGGGCCTCCTCCCGGGTCATATCCGGCAGGATGGAGGGCAAGCGCTTGCTGAGCATACTCTTTCCGGAGCCCGGCGGGCCGATGAGCAGCACATTGTGGCTGCCGGCGGCTGCCACCTCCAAGGCCCGCTTCACATTTTCCTGGCCCAGCACATCTTTAAAGTCCAGCTCAGGCTGGGTCTGCTTCCCGGGGACCCAGATGGGCTCCTCCGGCAGCGGTTTTTCCCCATTTAAATGAGCTGCCAGCTCCCGGATGGTATGGACGGGGATCACCGCGGGCCCCTGCGCCAGCGTCGCCTCGGGGGCGTTTTCCGCCGGGACAAAGAGGGTGGCAATTCCCGCCCGCCGGGCCTCGATGGCCATGGGCAGGACCCCGGAAACGGCGCGAAGCTGGCCGTCCAGGCTCACCTCGCCCAGAAACGCGCAGTCAAAGCCCGGCCGCTTCACCTCCCCCGCCGCCGCCAAAATGCTCAGCAGAATGGGAAGATCATAGTGGGTCCCGGATTTTTTCAGGTTCGCGGGAGCCAGGTTCACGGTGATGCGGCTGACGGGAAAGTTTAATCCGCTGCTCTTCGCCGCCGCCCGGACTCGGTCCCGGGCCTCCTTCACCGCCGCGTCCGGCAGCCCCACAATATCAAAGCCCGGAAGGCCGCTGGATAAAAAGCACTCCGCCGTGACAACACTGCCCCGGATGCCTGTGACACCAAGGGTTTTTACGCTGCAAATCATGCCTCCATCCCCTTTCCATCTTCCTTTTATCATACTCTATTTGCCGGAAAAACACAATCTTTTTTTCTGTTTGGCAGGGTTATACAGACGCGCCATTTTATTCTTGGGCAAAACCATGAAATTTTACAAAGCCAGTCGCTTTATGACTTTACAAACGGGGGAAAAAGTGCTATGATGTTCATGACAAAAATTGAATACTTTAGGAGGTATTTCATTTTGGCAAGAAAATTTAAAACCATGGACGGCAATACTGCTGCCGCCCACGTCAGCTACGCTTTTACTGAGGTTGCTGGCATTTACCCCATCACTCCCTCCAGCCCCATGGCAGACAATGTGGACCAGTGGGCCGCTGCCGGTCGGAAGAACATCTTCGGCAATACCGTTAAGGTCGTCGAGATGCAGTCCGAGGCCGGTGCCGCCGGTACCGTTCACGGCTCTCTGGCCGCCGGTGCCCTGACCACCACCTACACCGCTTC
>DETX01000081.1:4469-9574 GCA_002362145.1 Clostridiales bacterium UBA3277 | reverse complement strand
CCTGGGCTATACCACCGGCTCCTGTGCCGCCGCCGCGGCGAAGGCGGCGGCCTGGATGCTGCTGACTGGGAAGCGGAAAGAAACCGTCGCCCTGGATACCCCCAAGGGAATCCGCTTAGAGCTTGCCGTGAAGGAAATCGCCATGAGCCCCGACACGGTTTCCTGCGCCATCGAGAAGGACAGCGGCGATGACCCGGACATCACCAAAGGCACTTTGATTTTCGCCACGGTAACCCGGAGGGACAGCCCCGGCGTGACCATTGACGGCGGCGAAGGCATTGGAAGGGTCACCAGGCGGGGCCTGGATCAGCCGGTGGGCAGCGCCGCCATCAACTCCGTTCCCCGGCGGATGATCCGGGAAAATGTGGAGCAGGTCATGAATCTTACCGATTATCACGGGGGGCTGGCCGTGCTCATTTCCGCCCCGGAGGGAGAGCGGCTGGCAAAGCAGACCTTTAATCCCAGGCTGGGGATTGTGGGCGGGATTTCCATTCTGGGCACCACGGGAATTGTAGAGCCCATGAGCGAAAAAGCTCTGGTGGATACCATCCGGGTGGAGCTTCGCCAGCGGAAGGAAAACGGGGCGCAGTACGTTCTGCTGACCCCCGGCAATTACGGCTCTGACTTTATCCGCAATGGGCTTGGGCTGGATATGGGCCTTGGGGTGCAGGTGTCCAATTTCATTGGGGATGCTCTAGATATCTGCAAAGAGCTGGGCTTCCGGGGCGCGCTGCTCATCGGGCACATCGGGAAGCTGGTGAAAATCGGCGGCGGGATGCTGAATACCCACTCCAAATACGGCGACTGCCGCATGGAGATTCTGGCAGCCCACGCCGGGGCCGCCGGTTCGGACCCGGATACCATCCGCGGCATTCTGGAATGTGTCGCCTGTGACGACGCCCTCCGGCTGCTGCGGGAGGCGGGAGGTCTGGAGAACACCATGCTTCGCCTGACGCAGCATGTGGCATTCCACTTAAGCCATCGGGCGGGGGACGCTCTGGAAACCGGCGTCATTCTCTTTTCCAGGGAATATGGCATCCTGGGCAAAAGCCAAAACGCGGACAGACTGCTGAAACAAATCACGGAGGGATAGAAAATGGTACATTTTGTAGGCGCGGGCTGCGGGGCGGCGGACCTGATTACCGTCCGGGGGGCGAGGCTGCTTAGGGAAGCGGATGTTGTGATTTACGCCGGGTCCCTGGTGAATCCGGAGCTGTTAAAGGGCTGCAAATCCGGCTGTGAAATTCACGACAGCGCCAAAATGACCCTGGAGCAGGTCATAGACGTGATCCGGGCGGCGGAGGCGGAGGGGAAAACCACCGTCCGGCTCCATACCGGGGACTCCAGCATTTACGGCGCGGTTCGGGAGCAGTTCGACGAGCTTCTGAAGCTGGGCATTGATTACGATGTCTGCCCCGGGGTCAGCTCCTTCTGCGGGGCGGCGGCGTCTTTGAAAACGGAATACACCCTGCCGGATGTGAGCCAGACGGTGATCATCACCCGCTCCCCCGGCCGGACCCCGGTTCCCGAGGGGCAGTCCATCCGGGCCCTGGCCGCCCACCGGGCTACCATGGTGCTGTTTCTGAGCACCTCCCTGACGGAAACGCTCCAAAGGGAGCTTTTGGAGGGCGGCTATCCCGCCGGGACGCCGGTGGCTGTGGTCTACAAGGCCACCTGGCCGGAGGAACAGATTTTCCGCTGCACGGTGGATACCCTGCACCGGACGGTTACCGAGCACGGCCTGACCAAGACCAGCCTGATCATTGTGGGCGGCTGTATGGGGGATGCCTATCTGCGCTCCAGGCTGTATCACCCGGAATTTACAACGGAGTTTCGCGAGGGCACAAAATGAAGATCGCGGTATTTGCCTACAGCCGCCAGGGCTGCCGGACGGCCCGGCGGGTCATGCGGTGCTTGGAAGGGGAAGAACTGCGGGGGTATACCATGGCGCGGTTCCGGGAACCGGATTTTTTGCCCATTCCGCCGTCTCCGGATTTTTATGGAGGGGTATTTCAAGACACGGACGCCATGATCTTTGTGGGCTCCTGCGGCATTGCCATGCGGAAGATCGGGCCCCATGTCCGCAGCAAGCTGACAGACCCGGCGGTGGTGGTCGTGGACGAGCTGGGGAAATTTGTGATTCCCATTCTGTCCGGCCACATCGGCGGGGCCAACGCGCTGGCGGGAAGGCTTGCCGGGGAGCTGGGGGCCATCCCGGTCATCACCACCGCCACGGACATCCACCATAAGTTCTCAGTGGATGCCTGGGCAGTGGAAAACGGCTGCAAAATCAGCGACCTGGGGATGGCGAAGGCGGTCTCCGCCGCCATTTTGGAAGGGGACGTGCCCCTGTGCAGCGATTTTCCCATTGTGACCGGCCTTCCCGGAGGTGTGGTTTCGGGGAAGGCCGGGGAGGTCGGCATCCGCATAACCTGCCAAACGGACGAGCCCTTCGAAAAAACCCTCCGTCTGATTCCCCCGGTTCTCCATTTGGGCATCGGATGCCGCAAGGGCGTTTCGGCGGAGGCCATCCGCCGGGCGGTGGGCCGGGTGCTGTCCGACCGCAATCTCGACCCCCGGGCAGTCAAGTGTGCGGCGTCCATCGACCTGAAAGCCGAGGAGCCGGGGCTGCTGCAATTCTGCCGGGAAGAAAAGCTGCCGGTTTCCTTTTACTCCGGGGAGGAATTGAGGGCGGTTCCCGGCGAATTTACCCCTTCGGAATTTGTCCGCGGTGTCACGGGAGTGGACAATGTCTGTGAGCGGGCCGCGCTGATGGGTGCGGAGAAATTGATTGTGAAAAAGACCGTCCTTGACGGCGTGACCGTTGCGGTGGCGGCAGAACATTGGGAGGTAGACTTTGGGTAAGGTAATTGTTGTGGGAATCGGCCCGGGAGACTATGAGAATATGACCATCCGGGCGGACCGGGCGCTGAAAAGCTGTGATTTAATTGTGGGATACCATGTGTATGTGGAGCTCATTCGGGAGCGGTATCCGGGGAAGGAATTTCTGACCACCCCCATGACCCGGGAGACCCAGCGCTGCCAGATGGCCCTGGACGCTGCCCGGGAGGGCAAGGTGGTGGCCATGGTCTGCTCCGGGGACAGCGGCATTTACGGCATGGCGGCACTGATTTATGAGCTGCGGGGCGCGGATACAGAGCCGGAGATCGACGTGGTTCCCGGTCTCACCGCCGCTTGCAGCGGGGCTGCCCTGTTGGGCGCGCCCCTGACCCATGATTTCGCGGTGATCAGCCTCAGTGACCGGCTGACCCCTTGGGAGAAGATCGAGAAACGGCTGGAATCCGCCGCCCGGGCGGATCTTTCCATGGTGCTGTACAATCCCGCAAGCCGCGGCAGGCCGGAGCACCTGAAAAGGGCCTGCGACATTCTGCTTCGCATTCTTCCGGAGGAGCGGCCCTGCGCCGTGGCCCGGAATATTGGCAGGCACGGGCAGGAGCGGCGCTTTTATACCCTAAAGGAGCTGCGGGATGCGGAAATCGATATGTTCTGCACCGTATTCATTGGAAACGCCATGACCAGGATGATCGGGGGCAGTCTCGTGACCCCCAGAGGATATCGGGATGTATAAGATCTGCGTATTCGCGGGCACCACGGAGGGGCGGGAGCTAATCGAGTTTCTCTCCAGCCAGCCGGTTTCCGTCACCGCCTGCGTGGCAACGGAATATGGAGAAACTCTCCTGACGCCTTCCCCCAATTTGACGGTGTCCGCCAAACGGCTGACGGCGGCTGAGATGGAGGCGCTCTTTATGGCAGAGCGGTTCCATCTGGTGGTGGACGCCACCCATCCCTATGCCAGGGAGGTGACGGAAAATATCGCCGCCGCCTGTGCCGAAACGGGGACAGAATACCTGCGGCTGCTTCGCTCCGGCGGGTCTGCCCCGGAGGATGGGGTATTTGCGGAGGATATTTCCCAGGCGGCAGCGTATCTGAACGGTACAGAGGGTAACATTCTGCTGACCACGGGAAGCAAGGAGCTCATGAAATTCGCATCCATCCGGGATTTTGAAAGCCGGGTCTACGCCCGGGTGCTGCCTATGGAGCAGTCTCTGCGGCTCTGCCGGGAGGCAGGGCTGAGTAGCTCCCATATTCTCGCCATGCAGGGTCCCTTCTCCCGGGAAATGAATGTGGCAATGCTGAAAAGCGTGGGCGCAAAGTACCTGGTGACCAAGGATTCCGGTGCCGCCGGAGGCTTTCCCGAAAAGGTTGCCGCCGCCCGGGAGGCAGGCGTCAAGCTGATCGTCATCGGCAGGCCGCCCCAGCGGGATGGCCTGGATTTAAACCAGATCCTTTCCCTGCTGTGCCAGCGGTTCCAGCTGCGCTGGCGCCCAAAGGTAAGCGTTGTGGGCATTGGTCCCGGAAGCCGTAAGGCCATGACGGAGGAGGTACGAACCGCCCTGGCCCAGGCGGAGTGCATCATCGGGGCCCAACGAATGGTGGAAGCCGTAGCGGAAACCGGGCAGGCCGTCCATATCGCCATTGCGCCGGAGGCCATCGCGGGTTTTCTTCTGGAGCACCGGGAATACCGCCGCTTTGCGGTTGCCATGTCCGGGGATGTGGGCTTTTTCAGCGGGGCAAAGAAGCTGGTGCCGCGTCTTGCGGACTGTGACGTATCTGTCCTGCCCGGGCTCAGCTCCATGGCGTATCTGTGCGCCAGACTGGGGACCTCCTATGAGGACGTCATCCCCATCAGTCTCCATGGCCGGGACCGGGATCTGATTCCGGAGGTCCGGAGAAACGGGCGCGTATTCCTCCTGGCCGGCGGTGAAAACAGCGTGGGCAGGCTGTGCCGGGCGCTGACCGACGCCGGACTCGGCATGGTCAAGGTCAGCGTGGGGCAGCGGCTCAGCTATCCTGATGAGCGGATCACCCTGGGCACGGCGGCGCTTCTGGCAGATAAACCCTTTGAAAGCCTGAGCGTGGCGCTGATTGAAAACGACAACGCCAGCCAGGTTGTGACCCAGGGCCTTCCGGACGAAGATTTTGCCCGGGTGGAAGCCATCCCCATGACCAAAAGCGAGGTGCGCAGCGTGTGCCTGTCCAAGCTGCGGCTGACAGAAAAGGCGGTGGCCTGGGATGTGGGCGCG
>DETX01000081.1:0-4337 GCA_002362145.1 Clostridiales bacterium UBA3277 | reverse complement strand
CCATCCCCATGACCAAAAGCGAGGTGCGCAGCGTGTGCCTGTCCAAGCTGCGGCTGACAGAAAAGGCGGTGGCCTGGGATGTGGGCGCGGGAACCGGCAGCGTCTGCGTGGAAATGGCCCTCCAGGCCAGAAAGGGACACGTCTACGCCATAGAACGCAAGGACGAGGCGGTTCCGGTGCTGGAAGAAAACCGGCGGCGGTTTGGGGCAGACAACCTGACCATTGTGCCGGGACTGGCCCCGGAGGCCTGCGGGGACCTGCCCGCCCCCACCCACGCCTTCATCGGCGGCAGCGCCGGAAACATGTGGGAGATCCTCGCCCTGCTGCTGGAAAAGAACCCGGGCATCCGGATCGTGGCGACGGCCATTACCCTGGAATCCCTGGCGGAGCTGAGTGAATGCATAAAGCGCTTTCCCTTCGCGGAAACGGAAGTGATTTCCATGACCGTGGCAAAAAGCAAAAAAGCCGGTCCCTACAACCTGATGACCGGCCAGAATCCCATTTACATTTTTACGATGCAGGGAGGAACGCGCTGATGTGGTCTCTTTTGGCATTATGTATTGGCTTTGGTATGGACCTGATTCTGGGCGATCCCCAGGGCATCCCCCATCCTGTGATCCTGATCGGCAAGCTGATTTCCGCCCTGGAAACGCTGGCGCGCAGGGTCTTTCCCAAGACTGCCCGGGGCGAAAACGCGGCAGGCGGGGTGCTCTGGCTGCTTGTGGTGACGGTTTCCACCGCCGTACCGGCCCTTCTTCTGGGGCTGTGCTATGGATGCAGCCCGTGGCTGGGCCTTGCGGTGGAGAGCATTCTGTGCTGGCAGATTCTCGCCGTCAAATCCCTGAAGGATGAAAGCATGAAGGTCTATCGGGCGTTGGAAACCGGAGATCTGGAAAAATCCCGGTACGCGGTATCCAGGATTGTGGGCCGGGACACGGAGCATCTGGATGACACCGCCGTTACCCGGGCCGCCGTGGAAACCGTGGCGGAGAATACCTCCGACGGCGTCATCGCGCCGATGCTGTATCTGGCCATCGGCGGCGCGCCACTGGGTCTTTTTTACAAGGCGGTGAACACCATGGACTCCATGCTGGGCTATGTGGAGATGCCCTACAAGAACATCGGTCTGGTTCCCGCCAAAATGGATGATTTTCTAAACTACCTGCCCTCCCGGCTCTGCGCCATTTTGATGCTGGCGGGCGGCTGGATGTTAAAATTGGACGTGAAAAACGGCTGGAAGATTTTCAAGCGGGACCGCTTTAACCACGCCAGCCCCAATTCCGCCCAGACGGAATCCGTCTGCGCCGGGCTGCTGGGCCTGCGGCTGGCCGGGGACGCCTGGTATCATGGGGTGCTGCACAAAAAGAAGTACATCGGCGACCCCCTTCGGGAGATTGCCCATCCGGATATCCCCCGGGCCTGCGCCCTGCTGTATGTGACGGCGGTGCTCTCGCTGATCCTCTGCGGCGGCGTGCGGCTGCTGCTGGTGCTGTGAGGAGGCAAAACATGCTGTATCAAACCAAAAATCCCCACGGCGGGGACATTTACGCCGGTGAAATCCGACTGGACTTCTCCGCTAATACCAATCCCTTTGGAACGCCCCAGGGCGTCATCCACGCTTTGCAGGCAGCTCTGCCCCAAATGCACCGGTATCCCGATCCCTATTGCCGGGAACTGACCCAGGCCATCTCGGACTTCGAGGGTGTGCCGAAGGAGCAGATTCTCTGCGGCAACGGCGCGGCAGAGCTGATCTACGCCTACTGTGAGGCGGTCCGCCCGAAGTCGGCGGTGGAGCTGGCCCCCACCTTTTCTGAGTACGCCCTGGCTCTGGAGCGGGTGGGCTGCAGGGTGGAACGGTACGAGCTCCATCCGGAGCAGGAATTTGAGCCGGGCGAGGACTTCCTGGCTTTCCTTGCCCGCACCCGGCCGGAGGCGGTTTTTCTATGCAATCCCAACAATCCCACGGGCAAAGTCATCGCGCCCCCGCTGCTGCAAAAAATTCTTGCTCTGTCCGCCGAAAAGGGCTTCTCCCTGTTTGTGGACGAGTGCTTTCTGGATCTTTCGGACAGCGGCGAGAGTCTGAAACCTTTTCTCCGGGAAAATCCCCGGCTGTTCCTCCTGAAAGCATTTACCAAAAGCTACGGCATGGCAGGGGTCCGTCTGGGTTACTGCATGAGCGGGAATTCCGGGCTGCTGACCGAGATGTCCCATATGGTGCAGCCCTGGAACGTGTCCAGCCTGGCCCAGGCGGCAGGGGTTGCAGCGCTGAAGGAGCAGGATTTTTTGCGGAAAACGAGAGCCTGTATTGCCCGGGAGCGGCCATGGCTGCAAGCCCAGCTGGAAGATCTTGGGTTTTGGGTCTGCCCGTCCCATGCCAATTTTCTCCTGTTTCAGGGGGATGCCGGCCTTCCTGAAAAGCTGCGAAAAAAAGGAATCGCCATTCGCAATTGCGACAATTACCACGGCCTTGGCCCGGGCTGGTACCGCGTTGCCGTGCGGCTCCATGGGGAAAACGAGGAACTCATCCGGGCAATGAAGGAGGCGTGACCATGGCAAAGAACATTATGATCCAGGGCACCATGTCGGGCGCGGGCAAGAGCCTGCTGTGCGCGGGCCTGTGCCGGATTTTCAAGCAGGACGGCTACCGGGTGGCCCCTTTCAAAAGCCAGAATATGGCCCTCAATTCCTTCATCACCCGGGACGGCGGTGAAATGGGCCGGGCCCAGGTGGTCCAGGCGGAAGCCGCGGGGATTGCCCCCGACGTGCGTATGAATCCCATTCTCTTAAAGCCCACCACCGACGTGGGCAGCCAGGTCATTGTCAAGGGGATAAGCCAGGGCAATCTGGGGGCCATGGAGTATTTCCGGCGAAAACGGGACTATATTCCTGCCATTCTGGAGGCCTATCGCTCTCTGGCGGCGGAAAATGACATCATCGTCATCGAGGGCGCGGGCAGTCCGGCGGAGATCAACCTCAAGCAGGACGATATCGTCAACATGGGCCTTGCCAGGCTGGTGGACGCCCCGGTTCTGCTGGCGGGGGATATCGACCGGGGCGGCGTGTTCGCCCAGCTCTACGGCACCGTGGCACTGCTGGACGAAGAGGACCGGGCCCGGATCAAGGGGACCATCGTCAACAAGTTCCGGGGCGACCGCGCCATCCTGGAGCCGGGCCTCCGGATTCTGGAGGAGCTCTGCAAAGTTCCTGTGGCAGGCGTGATTCCCTATGTCCATGTGGATATCGACGACGAGGACAGCCTCAGCGAACGCCTCCATCGATGCCCGGAGCGGAAGCTGCTGGACATCGCGGTGATCCGCCTGCCGAGAATCTCCAATTTTACGGATTTTGGTCCCTTTGAGCGGTATGAAACCGTATCCCTGCGGTATGTGGACCGGGTTTCGGAGCTTCACCAGCCGGACATGATTCTGCTGCCCGGCACGAAAAGTACCATTTCCGACTTAACCTGGCTCCGGCAAAGCGGTCTGGAAGCCGCCATTCAAAAGGCCGCGGCGGCAGGGACGCTGATCTTCGGGATTTGCGGCGGATACCAGATGCTTGGAAAATCCGTTTCCGACCCCGATCAGGTGGAGGCCATGGGCATAACGGAAATCGTGGGAATGGGGCTGCTGCCCATGGACACCGTATTCCGGGGGCAGAAGGTGCAGACCCAGACCCGGGGAACCTTTGAAGGGGTGGAGGGTCTGCTTTCCCCCCTGAACGGCATCCCCTACGAAGGCTATGAGATTCACATGGGCCGCAGTCCGGAGAAGCTCCCGGCAGTGATGGGCCGCGGCAGCGTCTACGGAAGCTATATCCACGGTCTGTTTGACGCGCCCAATGTGGCGGATACCATTTTAAAAGCTCTGTGCGTCAAAAAAGGGATTGCCTTTGACAAGCTGGGCGCCTTTGACCGGGGGGCCTATCGGGAGCGGCAGTACGACCTTCTGGCGGACACGGTCCGGCAGGGGCTGGACATGGAGCTGGTCTACCGAATTCTGAACCGGGAGGTATAAGATGTTAAATACGACAATGGACCATACAGAAAAGGTGGGAAAGCTGTGGGGTGTGGGCATTGGCCCCGGCGATCCGGAGCTGCTGACGCTAAAGGCGGTGCGGATTCTCCGGCAGGCGGATGTGGTCATGCTGCCGGATTCCAACGGCCCGGAGAAAACCGCCCTGAACATCGTGAAGGCGTATCTGGAGGGAAAGCCCCTTCTCTTTGTCAAAATGCCCATGGTGCGGGACCAGGCCGCCATGGACGCGGCCCATGAGCAGGCCGCCGGGCAGATCTGCGCCCTGCTGGATCAGGGCAGGCAGGTGGCGTTTGTGACCCTGGG
>DETX01000122.1 GCA_002362145.1 Clostridiales bacterium UBA3277 | reverse complement strand
TTTATCAGGTAATAGTATGAAAAAACCTTATAACAAAACGTCCCCGGCAGAGGTTTTTCCTCCGCCGGGGGATGCTTTTGATTCATCAAGCTAAAACCACCGGCCGGTGGTTTTAGCTGTCCGTTTTACGCCATCAGGCTGCGCACCACCTGGGCGATTTTCTCGTCCTTGCAGTTGGCGAAGAAGAGCTCCTGAAAGTGCTCGCCGCCGAAGGCGTCCTTCACCAGCTCCCGGTCCAGCTCCGGCAGAATGTCGCACAGGTCCCGGTAGGTCACGGCCTTCACGCCGTCGAGGATCTTCTTGTTGCGCTGCTCCGGCACCGCCCGCTCCCGGGGATAGCCCTGGCCGGAGGGCTCGCAGAAGAGCTTCTCAAAGATGTATTCCAGATTCAGATCGCCGCCCCAGCCGAAGCCCTTGGCGAAGGGCAGGGCAATGGCGTTGCCGTCGTTGATCTGGGCGAAGGTGTAGGCGTCCAGGGCGTCCTCCACATGGCCGCAGATGACCCCGGGGAAGCTGTTCAGGGCCAGCATGGCCCCCTCGCCGGTGCCGCAGCCGGTGACGACATAGTCCGCCGCGCCGCTGTTTAGCAGCACCGCCGCCAGGATGCCGTTCTGAACGTAGGTCAGGCTGGCGCTGTCCGCGTCATACATTCCGTAGTTGTCCACGGAGAAGCCCATGGGCTCCAACACTTTTCTCAGGGCCTTTTCCACGATGGCGTTCTTGGCGGCCTGGCTGTTTTCCATGATCAGTGCGATTTTCATAATGATCCTCCATTTTTTTGCGCTTTTCAGCGTTTTTTCCATTATAGCATGTCCCCGGGCCTATGTCAAAGCCTCCCGCCGCCATTTGCCTTTTCCGGGTTATGTCCGCCCCTTTTCCCGGGGCGATGGCTTGACTTTTCCTCTTGGGCCATGTATCATACGAAAAGAACTGGTTTTAGGGGGCGGTATCCATGGAAAATGAAAAATCCGGAAAGCGCCGCTGGATGGCGGCAATCCTGATCTGGGTTCTTGTCTGGGCGGCGGCCGGAGGCTTTCTCATTGCCGCATCCCACCCCTCCGGGCTTCTGCGGCGGCCGAAGGCCCTCTATGAAGTCCCCGAGGAGGACCTGGAAGGCGCCCTGGTCATCGTGGAGGTGCCCCTTCTCTACGGCTGCTACACCTACGGCGAGGCCCGCAGCGACGGCCGTCCTGCCCCGGGGCTGGAATACATCATCGACGCCAATGACTATAGCTTCTGCGGTCTGCGGCTGCCGGAAGTGTATCAGGAGCAGGCCGCGGATCTCATGGCCGAAAGCCTGGACTTCATGACGGAAAAAAGTGACGCCGTCACCGGGAACCTCACCGTCACCGGCACCCTGGAGCCCATGGACGACGAGAGCCTGAACCGATACCATGCCCTATGCGCCTACGATGACCTTCCGGAGGAGGACCAGGCCCGGTTCCTCCCCCTGGTTCTGGATGTCCCCTCCCCCCAGGTCCGCCACCATAGCGCGGTGCGGCTTTTCTGGGGCCTTGGCTGCATCTTCATTTCCGCCGCTTTCCCGGCGGCCTTCGCGTTCTTCCTCCGGCGAAAAAAAGCCGGGCCCCAGGCCTGACCCTTTCCCGGGGACTTTCCCCGCAGGCAGTTTCGCTACCAGCCGTACCCACCGCATTGCCCATAAAACAGGCCCTCTGCTTTCAGCAGAGGGCCGTTGTCATACCTGCATCCCCAGAAGCTGGGCAAGCGCCGCGCAGTTTTCCTCCTCCCGGGCAGCCAGAACCCGGAAGGCCGCCCCGGTTAAGGGCTCCGCCGTCCGGGCGGTGTACTCCGTGGCAGCCCGGCGGGCCCGGTGATAGCTCCGCCGGAGGCAGGCCGAAGCCGGCCCCTTGGCCTGGACCAAGGTCCGGGGGCCTATGTCCTCACCGTCGGCCAGGCGGCAGAGCCCCCGCAGGGTCTCCACCGTGTCCCGCTGCCGGGTCTGGAGCTTCCCGGCCTCCTGGCGGGCCCTGCCGCTCAGGGCCGCGGCGAGATACCGGTAATCCGCCAGGGCATCCAATGCCGGGCCCAGCAGGGCATCCACACCGGAGGTCGCCACAGGCCCCGCCAGCACCCGCCGCCAGACGTCGCCTGCCATGTTCGTCTCTTCCATTCCATCCCCTCCTTATGTTCCAGTATAGTCGCCCGGGAAATTTTTGCGAAAAAATATTTCCAATCCCCTTCCCTTTCTCGTTCATATGTGCTATAATCTTTTTAAATAGAAGTGCCAACCAGGCAAGGAGGGGCCGCATATGCCGAGAACCAGCAACAAAGCAGAGCTGATCGTGGATTATGTCAACCAATTCATTCAGGAAAACGGCTACTCCCCCTCGGTCCGGGAGATCGGCGCCGCCGTCGGGCTGCGCTCCACCGCCTCCGTCAGCTATCACCTCCAGGCCCTCCAGGAGAAGGGCCTCATCCAGGCCCCCGGGGCCAAGGGCCGCAAGCGGGCCATCATCACCGGCGCCCGGTACGGCCAGATCCCCGTGGTGGGCGTAGTCACGGCGGGGGTTCCCATTCTGGCGGTGGAAAACCAGGAGGGCACCATGCCCTGGTCGGACCCGGGCTGCTTTGCCCTGCGGGTCCGGGGAGACAGCATGATCGGCGCCGGAATTCTCAGCGGGGACAAGGTGGTGGTCCGGCCCCAGCAGACCGCCGTGGACGGCCAGATCGTGGTGGCCCGCATCGGAGACGAGGCCACCGTCAAGCGCCTGCGCCGCCGGGACGGGGAAATCTGGCTCATGCCCGAGAACGACAACTATGAGCCCATCGACGGCACCGAGGCGGAGATCATCGGCATCGTCAAGGGCGTTGTCCGGGAGTACTGACAAAAATGTCCGCCAGTTGTAGAAAAAACTTCTTGACAAACGGACATATTTGGTGTTTAATAAGCATAACCTAATAATGAAAACCTAGGAAGCGGGAGTAAAGCTGTAAAAGCGCATCCACAGAGAGTTCCGGGAGCTGAGATCGGGGCGAAAAGCGGGGCAGCAAATGGGCCGCGGAGGGCAGGGAGAACGGGAAAGCCAAGTATCACCTGACGCATTGCCAGCGTTATCGGGCAGACGGTGTGTTGGCATCGTCATGAGGTGGTCGGATTTTCCGGCAAACAAGGTGGTACCGCAGAAATGGTTTTTCTGTCCTTGTTCCCCATGGGGGAACAAGGACTTTTTTATTTGTGAGGAAAGGAGAATACCATGGTGTACGCTCCCGGAAGGCGATGGCGGCCCTTACCTGACGCCATCTCAAAAACAACAAACACAATTCATGTGAAAAAGGAGTATTTGATTATGAAAAAGGTTATTTCTCTGATTCTTGTATTGGTTATGGTTCTCTCCCTCTTCGCCGGCTGCTCCAGCTCCGAACCCGCCGCCACCTCGGACAAAGCCCTCCGGGTGGCCATCGTTCAGCAGCTGGACCACTCTTCCCTGGATGAAATCCGCACGGCCATTGCCGCCCAGCTGAACGCGCTGGCCGCGGAAAAGGGCGTTTACCTGATCATCGATGAGTATAACGGCCAAAACGACAACAGCGTCCTGGGCCAGATCGGCGCCCAGGTCACGGACAAGAAAACCGACTTGATCATCCCCATCGGCACCCTGGCCGCCACCAACATGGTCACCGCCGCCGAGGGCACCGACACCCCCATTGTCTACGCCGCCATTTCTGACCCCGAATCCGCGGGCCTCACGGGCCTGCCCACCGTCACCGGCGTCTCTGACGCTCTGAACACCAACTTCATCCTGGATATGATGCTGGCCGTCCAGCCCGATGTCAAGACCGTTGGCCTTCTCTATTCCAACAGCGAGGTCAACTCCGCCACCCCCATTGCCGAGGCCAAAAAATACCTGGACAGCAAGGGCATCGCCTATCTGGAAAAGACCGGCAATACCTCCGGTGAAATTGTGGAGGCCGCCGCCTCCCTGGTGGGCCGGGTGGATGCGGTCTTTACCCCCACCGACAACGTGGTCATGGCCGCGGAGGCCTCCGTGGCGGAAGCCCTGAACGGCGCCGGAATTGCCCACTACACCGGCGCGGACTCCTTCGTGCTCTCCGGGGCCTTCGCCACCTGCGGCGTCAACTACACGGAGCTGGGCACCAAGGTGGCGGATATGGCCTTCGAGGTTCTCATGGGCGGCGCCGTGCCGGAGGACTTCCACGTGATGGAGGGCCGCATCATCACCGTCAATACGGAAACCGCAAAAGCGCTGAATATCGACTATTCCCCCTTCTCAAAGATGGCAAACACCGTGAAGGAAATTGGGGAATAACCGCAAATCCCTGCCCTGCATTTCCCTTCTTTAGGAAATGCAGGGCCGCCTTGGGAAAGGAGTAAACTCATGATTTCATCCATTGTCATTCTCAGTGCTCTGGAGCTTGGCTGCATCTACGGTCTGGTGGCCCTGGCGCTGTACTTAAGCTTCCGGGTGCTGAACATCGCCGACATGACCACCGACGGTTCCTTCACCCTGGGCTGCGCCGTGTCCGCCACCCTGGCCGTGGCCGGGCACCCTCTGCTGGCCCTTCCCGCCGCCATGCTGGCGGGGGCCTGCGCGGGCTTCGTCACCGCTTTTTTGCAGACCCGGCTGCGCATCCCCTCCATTCTCGCGGGCATCATCACCAACACCGGGCTCTACACCGTGAACCTGGCGGTGATGGGCTTCTCCTCCAACATCAGCATGATGCGCGCCCCCACCCTGTTTTCCCTGGTTCAGCCCTGGCTTGGCAGCTTCTATAAGCTGCTTCCCGCCGCCCTTGTGACAGCGCTGATGGGGCTGCTGCTGGTCCTGTTCCTGCGGACCCGGCTGGGCCTGTCCATCCGGGCCACCGGCGACAATCCCGACATGGTCCGGGCCTCCTCCATCAACACTTCCTTCACCATCACCGTGGGCCTGTGCCTTTCTAACGCCCTGACGGCCCTCTCCGGCGGCGTGCTGGCCCAGTATCAAAAGACCGCCGACATTAACCTGGGCACCGGCATGGTGGTCATCGGCCTGGCGTCTCTCATCATCGGAGAGGCCCTCATGCCCAGGGCCCGGACCGGCCTTAAAATTCTGGGGGTCATTCTCGGCTCCATCCTCTACCGCTTCATCATGGCCCTGGCCCTGCGGCTGGACCTGCCCAGCGAGTGCCTCAAGCTCATCTCCGCCGTCATCGTGGCCCTGGCCATCGGCCTGCCCGCCATCCGGCAGTCCCTGCGTCCCGCGGCGAAAGGAGGCATGTGACCATGCTGAAGCTGCAAAACATCCAGAAAACCTTCAACCCCGGCACGGTCAATGAAAAGGCCGCCCTCCGGGGCATTGACCTGGAGCTGGCCTCCGGAGATTTTGTCACCGTCCTGGGCTCCAACGGCGCGGGAAAGTCCACCCTCTTCGGCGCCATCGCCGGGTCCTTCGTGGTGGATACCGGCGCCATCTGGCTGGACGGTGAGAACATCACCAGCCTCCCCGACTTTAAGCGCAGCAAATTCATCGGCCGTCTCTTCCAGGACCCCCTCAAGGGCACCGCTCCCAGCATGACCATCGAGGAAAATCTGGCCCTTGCCTATCTCCGGGCGTCGGCCAGGCGCTCCCCCTTCTCCGTGGTCACATCCGCCGACCGGCGGGACTTCCGGGAGAAGCTCTCCATGCTGGACCTGGGGCTGGAGGACCGGATGGACAGCCCCGTGGGGCTTCTCTCCGGGGGCCAGCGCCAGGCTCTGACCCTGCTCATGGCCACCCTGGTGACCCCGAAGCTGCTGCTGCTGGACGAACACACCGCAGCCCTGGACCCCGCCACGGCGGAAAAGGTCCTGGCGCTGACCCGGCGGATTGTGGCGGAGAACCACATCACCTGCCTGATGATCACCCACAGCATTCCCTCGGCCCTGAGTCTGGGCAACCGGACCATCATGATGAACTCCGGAAAGATCGTCCTGGAGCTTCAGGGATACGACCGGGCGAATATGACCCCCGAGGGTCTTCTGCGGCTCTTCCACGACCAGGGAGGCAGCAGCGACCGGGTTCTTTTCAGCACGGATGTGGAATAACCAATCTTTCCAATCAAAAGGGCAGCGCCGCCTGGGCGAGGGATTCCCTCACCCAGGCGGCGTTTTTTCTCTGCCCAAAAGCCAATCCACGGATACCCCCAGCACGTCCGCCAGAGCATTGCGCTCAACATCTGACACAGGCCGCTTCTGCCCCTCCAGCAGGGACAGGGCCGGTGTGCTGATATCGATTCCGGCCAGCTGCAATTGGGTGAGCAGCTCCACCTGCTTCATTCCTCGCTCCAACTGCGCCTGGGTGACACGTCTGCCCACCAGATTGCGATTCCCAAGGGCCAGCTTTCTCGGTTTCATGCTGCTCACCACCTTTTTTATACTGATATTCAATAA
>DETX01000070.1:558-22448 GCA_002362145.1 Clostridiales bacterium UBA3277 | reverse complement strand
ACAGAAATCCGTCTCATTATGATCTTCATATAAAAAACTTCAATTCAGCGAATTAAAGTTTTTTATTGAATATCAGTATAAGGAGTATACAATGACGGAATTTCGCTATGACACCCAGCTCCTCATTGAGGGCCATGACCTGGACGAGGACGCCATCAACGACTACTTCACCGGCAATTTCCGGGGAGACTGCCTGCTGGCGGTGGGAGATGAGGACCTGATCAAGATCCACTACCACACCAACGAGCCCTGGAAGGTGCTGGAATACTGCGCCAGCCTGGGGGAGATCTACGACATCGTGGTGGAGGATATGGACCGCCAGAGCCGGGGCCTGAAGGGCTGAAAACCAAGGAAACTCTGAATAAAAAGGAGCTGCCTCACTACATTCGTGAGACAGCCCCTTTTGCATTGTAAAGAACTTAAAACCCGGCCAGCAGCTGTGTCAGCAGCCTGACGGCCAGCTCCATGTCCTCCACGGGAATGAACTCAAAGCGCCCGTGGAAGTTCTCGCCTCCGGTGAACAGATTGGGGCAGGGGAGCCCCTCATAGCTTAGCCGGGCACCGTCGGTGCCGCCCCGGATGGGGCAGACCTTGGGGGCGATGCCTACGGCCTCCATGGCGGCAATGGCCCGGTCTACCACATACATACAGGGCTCAATGCACTTTTTCATGTTGAAGTAGCTGTCTTTCATCTGGAGCTCCACCGTGCCCGCGCCGTATTTCCGGTTGAGGAACTCCGCCGCGGCGGTCATGACGGCCTTCTTCTCCTGGAATTTTTCCAGATCGTGGTCCCGGAGGATATACTGCATCTGGGTGTGCTCCACCTCGCCGCGGATGCTCAGCAGATGGAAGAAGCCCTCATAGCCCTCGGTGTACTCGGGCCGCTGCTGCACCGGCAGCAGGCTCTCAAATTCCATGGCAATGAGCTGGGAGTTGACCATTTTGTCCTTGGCAGAGCCGGGGTGGATGTTGAGACCATGGACGGTGACCGTGGCCGAGGCGGCGTTAAAGTTCTCATATTCCAGCTCGCCAACGGCCCCGCCGTCCACAGTGTAGGCATAGTCGGCCCCAAAATGGGCCAGGTCGAACCGGTCCGCCCCCCGGCCGATCTCCTCGTCGGGGGTAAAGCCGATTTTTAAGGTGGCGTGGCGGGCACCGCAGTGGAGCAGATTTTCGGCGGCGGTCATAATCTCGGCCACGCCGGCCTTGTCGTCGGCCCCCAGAAGGGTGGTGCCGTCGGTGACGATCAGGTGCTTGCCATGGTGGTTTTGAAGGCAGGCGTATTCGCTCTCCCGGAGGAAAATTCCCTTTTCCTCGTTCAGGCACACATCGCCTCCATTGTAGGAGACAATCCTTGCCTGGATATTCGCCCCGGAGGCGTCCGGGGAGGTGTCCATGTGGGAGATGAGGCCGATGGTGGGCAGCTCCGGATCTCCCGGCACGGTGCCGTAGACATAGCCGTTTTCATCCATCCGGGCATCGGCGATGCCCATTTCTTTCATTTCCTCCACCAGGGCGGCGCCCAGTAGCTTCTGCTTGGGGGTGGAGGGACAGGCTTCGCTGTTCTCGTCCGACTGGGTGTCAAAGCGCACATAGCGCAAAAAACGTTCTGTTACCGTTTTCATAGTGGTTCCTCCTGCAATGATCGCACAAAACTGTTTCCCTTTTCCGTATTTCCCTGGGCCTGGAAGCCCAGGCTCTCAAAGCATTTTCGGGAAGCGGTATTATATTCGAAAATTTCCCTGACCCGGAGGGCGTCATAGCCAAGGGCCTGCCCCCTGCGAATCAGCGCGGAAATCACCTTCCGTCCCAGGCCTCTGCCCCGGCAGGCCTCCTCGCCGATGACAATGGGCAGATCCTCCTTCGAAAAGCAGACATCTCCCACGGGACGAAAGACGCCGGTTTCCCGAACCTCGATAAAATACAGCTCTCCCTGCCGCTCCAAAAAGCGGTACATTCTGCCCAGCTTCTCCCAGGTGTAGGGCTCCCGCACCCCGTCCACCAGATACACGGTCTGGACGTCCTGATACCAGGAAAAGGCAAAATCATAGCAGCCGTCAAATTTTCGAAGCCGAAGGGTGTCGTCGATGGGGATAAGCTCCGGCTGCTCGACTCCGTCAATAGGCATGGCAGTGCCTCCCTTTCATGGAAAGAGCCGCCGCTTTTGCGCGGCGGCTCTGCTGTTTGGAAATGTTACTTCGCTGCGTTGACCAGCTCCCGGGTATCCTGGGCGATCATCAGCTCTTCGTTGGTGGGAATGACCCAGACGGTGACCTTGGAGTCGTCGGAGGAGATGATGGCCTCCTTGCCGCGGACGTTGTTCTTCTCGGGGTCGATCTTGACGCCCAAAAATTCCAGGCCTTCGCAGATCCGGGCGCGCATGGAGGCGGAGTTTTCGCCCACACCGGCGGTGAACACCAGGCAGTCCAGTCCGCCCAAAGCGGCGGCGTAGGAGCCGATGTACTTACGCACCTCATAGGCGAACTTGTTCAGCGCCAGGGCGCAGTCCTCGTTGCCCTTTTCGGCCTCGCCCTCGATGTCACGGAAGTCGGAGGACACGCCGGAGATGGCCAGCACGCCGGACTTCTTGTTGAGCATATTCAGGGCCTCGTCGGGGGTCATGTTGTACTTATTCATGACGAACTGCACGACGGCGGGGTCCAGATCGCCGGAGCGGGTGCCCATGGGCACACCGGCCAGAGGGGTCAGGCCCATGGAGGTATCCTGGCACTTGCCGTCCTTCACGGCGGACAGGGAGGAGCCGTTGCCCAGGTGGCAGTTGATGAGCTTCATGTCCTTGCGGCCCATGAGCTCAATGGCCCGCTTGGTGACGTACTTGTGGGAGGTGCCGTGGAAGCCGTAGCGGCGGATGGAGTCGTTCTTGTAGTACTCGGTGGGGATGGCGTAACGATAGGCCATGGGGGGCATGGTCATGTGGAAGGCGGTGTCAAAGACGGCCACCTGGGGCGTGTTGGGCATGACAGCCTGGCAGGCCCGGATGCCCATGAGGTTGGCGGGGTTGTGCAGAGGGCCCAGGGGGATGCACTTTTCAATGGCGGCGATGACCTCGTCGTCGATGATGCAGGAGTCGAAGAATTCCATGCCGCCGTGCAGAACCCGGTGGCCCACGGCATCGATCTCATCGGTGGAGGTGATGACACCGTCCACGGGGTCCACGAGAATGGACAGAACCGCCTGGATGGCCTCGGAGTGGGTGGGCATGGGGATATCCTTCACGACCTTCTTACCATGGGCGTTGTGGGTCAGACGGCCGTCAATGTAGATCCGCTCGCAAAGACCCTTGGCGGACACATCGCCGGTATCGGGGTCCATGAGCTGGTACTTCAGACTGGAAGAGCCGGCGTTGATAATAAGAACATTCATTCTGGGGTTGCCTCCTAAATAAATTTATTTTCTTTTTGCGCAGTTTGTGGTATGATAACTATTATAGAACATTACGAGGGAATTCTCAACCCCTCAGAGGAAAAATTTCGGAAAAGGAGGGAATTTTTTGAACGTTGGCATTGTCTGTGAATACAACCCCCTCCACCTGGGGCACAAAAAGCAGCTGGCGGCCATCCGGAGAAGGTTCGGCCCGGAGACCGGGATCGTCTGCGCAATGAGCGGAAATTTTGTCCAGCGGGGCGCCCCTGCCATGTTCGACAAGACCCTCCGGGCGGCGGCGGCTGTGAAATGCGGGGCGGATTTGGTGGTGGAGCTTCCCCTGAACGTGTGCCTCTCCTCCGCCGAGGGCTATGCTGCCGGCGCTGTGGCGGTTCTTGAGAAGCTGTGCGGCGCGATCTGCTTTGGCTGCGAGACGGGGGACGCCCAGGCGCTGATGGCCGCCGCCCGGGCTCTGCTGAGCGGGGAATTTCCCCCGCTTTTGAAAGAGGAGCTGGCCCGGGGAAGCTCCTTCCCGGCGGCCCGGCAGAGGGCGCTGGAAAAAATGAGCCTTCCGGCGGAAATTCTGCGCCGCCCCAATGATATCCTGGCGGTGGAATACTGCAAGGCCATTCTCAGCCAGGGTTTGGGGCTGGAAATTTTCCCCATCCGCCGCCAGGGGGACTACCATGCCGGTACCGCCGACCCCCAGAACCCCTCGGCCACGGCGGTCCGGGAGCTTCTGCGGACCGGCAGGGATTGGAAGCGCTTTGTCCCGCCGGAGGCCGCCGCCATTTTGGAAGGGGCCCCCATCCACACCCTGGAGGCGGGGGAGCGGGCAATCCTATACCGGCTTCGAACCATGACGGAGGCGGAACTGCAGAGCCTTCCCTACGGAGGGGAGGGATTGTGGCGGAAGCTCCTCCATGCCCGGGAGGAGGAGAATACCCTGGAGGATATTCTCACCGCCGTAAAATCCAAGCGCTATACCCGCACCCGCCTGGACCGGATGGTCCTGTGCGCCCTGCTGGGGCTCTCCCGGGAGCGGATGGAGGCGGGCGCCCCCTGGGCCCGGGTGCTGGCCTTTAACGACCGGGGCCGGGCCATCCTCCGGGGAGCCAGGGACCGGGAATTTTTTCCCAATGCCGGGCAGAGCCTGCCCGGTCCCCAGGGCGATCTGGAACGCCGGGCAGGGGACGTGTACGGCCTCTTTGCCGAAACAAGACCAGAACCTCCCGGGGCGGAACGCCGCCGCCGGGTCTATTATCAGACAAAAGGAGAGCGTCCGCTTTTATGAACCTGCGCAAATCTATGAAATTTCCCAAATTAAAGCTCACAAGCTGTCTCGTTGCTTTCTTTGCCTCGGCTTTTCAGGCCTTTGGCATGTATCATATCCATTCCCGCTCCGGCGTCACCGAGGGCGGTATCTTCGGCTTGATTTTGCTGCTGGACCACTGGTTCCACCTGTCTCCGGCGGTTTCCAGCTTCCTGCTCAACGCCCTGTGCTACGGCCTGGGGTGGCGGACCCTGGGCATGACCTTCATTGGCTACTCTCTGGTGGCCTCCTGCGGCTATTCCGCGGCCTATGCCCTGTGCGAGCAGTTCCCCCCGCTGTGGCCCCAGATTGCCCAGATGCCCTTGACCGCCGCCATCGTCGGCGCGCTCTTCATCGGCATCGGGGCGGGGCTGGTGGTCCGCATCGGCGGCGCCACCAGCGGCGACGACGCCCTGGCCATGAGCATCCGGGCCCTCACCGGGGTGCCGGTGGACCGGGTGTATCTGGCCAGCGACATCACCGTATTGCTGCTGTCTCTGAGCTATATTCCCCTGAAACGGATTGGCTATTCCTTTTTGACGGTGATCCTCTCCGGCTGGATCATCGGCTGGATTCAGAAAATCCAGCTGCCCGGAGAAAGTCGAAAAAGTGAGACAATCTGAAGCCTTTCCTAAAACAACCCGCTGCCCGCGCCTGCCGGGCGCCTTCCTGAATCTCAAAAAACCGCCCGGAATTCCGGGCGGTTTTCGTGATTGACAGGAATTTTCAGAGCTTTTTGTGATAGTAGAGCTTAAACCCCACGGTGATTAGGGAAGAGGTCAGGACGCAGGCCAAGATGGTCAGGCTGACGGTGACGCTGAAATACCCGGCCACCACCACAGCCACAATTCCAAGAATCAGGGATGTCCGCATTCCCGCAGCCTGGCCAGAGGCGTGTACCTGAATGGTGCGCTCGTCGTTGCATTTGATGTACAGCTTTTTCAGCTTCTCTTCGCTGCGCATTGCCCGGAGATTCCGGATCAGGCCGAAAATCATCAGAGCCAAAACACTTGTGGACGCGCCCAGAATGAAGCCCCGCCACCCGGACTGCCAGTGGGAATCCCCCGCCGCCGGGGTAAACGCGGGAATCAGCCCCGCCTCTCCGGCGATGGAAAGGAAGCAGAACAGCAGCAGAACGGCGCAGCCGATGCCGGATACAATATTGTCGATTCTCAATTTTTCCCGAAAGTTTTTCATACGGATTCCTCCAAATCCGAAAAATCAAAAACTTCTTCAATGGTCAGCCCAAAATAGTGGGCGATCTTGTAGGCCAGGGGCAGGGAGGCGGTGAACTTGCCCACCTCAATGGAGGTGATGGTCTGCCGCGTGGTACCCACGGCCTCGGCCAGCTCCTCCTGGGATAGCTTCCGCTCCTTCCGGAGCTGCCGGATGATGGAATTCATATCGGGTTTCCTTTCTTCCCAAAGACACGTCTGCCCTGGGATGTGCCAAGCTCGCTTTGCAAAAATAGTATAGCAAACTTTGCAAAATATGTCAAGTCCGCTTTGCAAAAAAAGGACGCCCGGAACGAAAATCCGTTCAGGGCGTCCTTTAGCCGTTTACTCGGCAAAGTCGGCGTCGTCAGCCGTAGGCTCGTTGGCAGCGGCGGGAGCTTCCACCGAGATCTCCTCCACAGGAGCGGCTTCCTCGGCAGGGGCCTCTTCAGCGGGGACCTCAGCCTCTGCAACGGGGGCTTCTTCGGCAGCAGGAGCTTCTTCTTCAGCGGGGGCGGCGTCCTGACAGGCGGGACACTTGGGCAGGTTGGCGAGGACCTTCTTGGCCCAGGCCACGATCTGCTCGCCATAGGTGGCGACGATGTAGATGCCGCCGGCCACAGCGACCAGAGCGGTGAGGACCTTCACAATATTGTTCAGCGTTTTCAAAGGATCGACCTCCTAAATGAAATTTACCTTCTCAGTATAACCAACAACTAGGAAAAAAGCAAGAAAGTTTTTAGAAAGTTTACAACATTTGGCGAAAAAGGAAACTTATACATAGTGATACATTCCCCGGACGCTGACCTCCCCGGAATTAACCGCTTCGATATGGCCGTCGGGGAAGCGGACGATGAGGGCGCCCTCTTCATCCACGTCCAGGGCAAGGCCGTGGCGGACCTCGTCTCCCCGGATCAGGGCCACGTCCTTTCCCAGGGTGACGCAGTCCCGGCGGTAGCGCTCCCAGAGGGCATCTTTTTCACAGAGAAGGGTCTGCCGCATTTTAAACAGGCTCTCCAGCATGGCGGCGGCCACCCGGTCCCGGTCAATGGGCCCTCCCGCTGCCATGGCCAGGGAGGCGGCCATGTCCCGCAGCTCCGGGGGAAAGTCCTCCACCGCCTGGCAGCAGTTGATGCCGATGCCCACAACGGCATAATCCAGACCGCCCTGGGGCGTCAGCCCCAGCTCGGTGAGAATTCCGCCCAGTTTTTTCGTCCCCCACACCAGGTCGTTGGTCCATTTGATGCCCGGACGAAAATGAGCGGCCTTTTCCACGGCGTCGCACATGGCGCAGCCTGTGGCGCAGGTCAGGTGCATCAGATCCCCCGGGGCGCAGTCCGGCCGCAGAAGGATGCTCAGATACACCCCGGTGCCGCCGGGGGAGGAGAAGCCCCGGCCCCGCCGGCCCCGACCGTCGGTCTGACGCTCGGCGATCATGGCCGTGCCCTCGGGGGCGCCCTGCCGGGCCAGCTCCTTGAGGCGGTCGTTGGTGGAATCCACCTGGTCCAGGATGAGAAGCCGGTCCCGCCAGGGGTAATCGGGACCGAGAAAACGGAAAATACGCGCTTGTTCCATAATTTCGCTCCATTGAAAGAAACCCGGGCTCCTGGGGAGCCCGGGATGCAGTTTGTAAATCTTAAGTGCCGTGGCGGCAAACTTAATCGGGTCAGTCGATGTCCCGCAGGACTTCCTCGGGGGGCTGGTCCAGAATTTCGGGATTCTGCAAAATGCGCTTGTAGTGCTTGAAGAAGGCCGCGTAGTAGTAGCCGTCCACGATCCGCTCGTCCACGGTGATCCGAATGTCGATGTACTTGCGCAGGACCACGGTGCCGTCCTCCTGGACCTCATTGGCCCGGCGCTTCATGCCGAAGGCCATGAAAATGGGCAGGTTGCCGAAGTTGTAGAGATGATGGAAAACAGGAGGGATGCCCAGGCTTCCCAGATTCGTCATGTACAGGGAGCCGTGGAAGGGGCTGATCTCCAGCAGGAACCGGGGAATGAGGGCGAAATAGTCCAGCAGCTTCAGCAGCCACACCGCGAATTTCAGCACAAGACCGGGGATGAGATTCATAATACCGGCGGTGTTGTCGAAGTCGGATTCGTCCTTGGCGTCTTTGATCTCCTTCACGGCGGCCTGGAACTTGTGGTACACGTCCTCGGCGGTGTCCCGGGGGGACAGGTGGAGCTTGAAGAAGGAGTCGGGGGCGTCGGCGGACATGGCCTTTTTGATGGTCATGCAGTACTGGATGTCCTCGCCCCGGGAATAGACCCGCTGTCCCGACAAAAAGCGGTTCAGAGCGGGATACCGGCACAGCCCCCGGCAGTAGGCGGCCACCAGCACATGGTTGATGCCGAAATTTGTCAGGCCCTCCCGGCGCTTCTGCCGGATGTAGCGGTCGATACGGCTGATCTCCACGGCCTCGGAGAAGAGGTTGGAGCTCTCAGAGCGGGTGACCTGGATGTAGGGGGAGACCCGGTCCATGGGAGGCTGGGTCCGGATGCGGCGGCCGTCCGGCCGGTCACCCCAGGTGGGGTGATATTCGCCGCCGGTGTGGACTTTCAGAGAGAAAATTAGAAGCAGCACACCGATCAGGAAGAGTAAATCGGGGGCGATGGACAACAGCGCCCACACTTCTCCGCTCAGCAGAATTGCCCGGTAGCAGTAGAACAGGAAGGCCAGGGGAATGGCGGCGACCAATGCCAAAAGCATGGGGGCGTAGCCCTTGCTTCCGGCGGTGATCTCGGTGTAGAGGAAGGAGAAGAAGAACAGGGCGATGAAGAACAGTGCGGCGGTCAGCCTGCTGTGACAGTGGGCGCTGACCAGAAACGCGGCGTAGAGGGCCATCATCCAGACGGGGATGGCGGTCTTGTAGAAATGTTCCCTGCCGTCCAGGAGGGCGATGAGGATGTACAGAATGGTCGCTGCCACCGGCAGAACGATTTGGCTCCACACGTAAGCGCTGTCTCCGGACCCTTTCACACCGAAGAAAACCATGCGGGCCACTGCCGAAACCACCATGCACACTGCCATCAGCCAGGTCAGCACGCTTTTGCGGTTGACATAAAAATGAATTTTGTTTTTCATAGCCCCATAAGTATATCAGAGTTTTTCCCTTTTGGCAAGGAAAATGATCAAAGGCGGGGAAAAAATCCTGGTTTTAGGCCATCGTCCCAGGCGCAAACGGGAAAGATTCCCATGATCTGGACTTGGGAAATCTTATCTGGTTTCCATAACGCCTACAGCCCTGCCTTCACCGCCTGGATATGGGCCGGGGTGGTGCCGCAGCAGCCGCCCAGGATATCCGCCCCGTTTTCCCGGCACTTTTCCAGCACCCCGGCAAATGCCTCCGGGCCCATGCCGTACCGGGCCACGCCGTCGGGGCCGATGGTGGGGATGCCCGCGTTGGGCTTGCACACCAGAGGCGCCTTGACATACCGGCGCAGCTTCGATACCAGGTAGGGGGTCATCATGTCGGCAGCCACGCAGTTAAAGCCCAGGGCGGCGGCTCCGGCCTGCTCCAATTCCCGCAGAATGGGCCCGGCCTCGGCGCCGGAAAAGAGGGAGCCGTCAGACTGCATGGTGAAGGTGTACATCACCGCCCCGGCCCCTTCCAGCTCGGCGGCGGTGAGGATGGCCTCGGCCTCCTGGGGATACATCAGCGTCTCCGCCGCCAGCAGGTCCGCGCCGCCGTCTATCAGCCCCCGGATCTGCCGCCGGTAGGCCTCCACCATGGTGTCGAAGGATTCCGGGTTCCAGCTGTCGCAGACTGTGGCCATGGTGGTCAAATCCCCCGCGATGAGACAGCCCGGGGCCGCCGACCGGGAGAGATTTACCAGGGCCTCGTTGATTTTCTCCGTATGGGCATCCAGCCCCACTGCCTTCAGCGCCAGGGGCTGGGCCTGAAAGGTGGGGGCGTAGACGATCTGGCTTCCTGCCTGGGCATAGGCCCTCTGGAGGGCCGCCAGAGGCTCCGGATGCTCCAGCACCCACTGTTCGGCGCAGCAGTCCCTGGGCATTCCCGCGGCGCGGAGATTGGAGCCCGTGGCCCCGTCCAGCAGCCGCAGTCCGCCCCGGACCCGTTCGGTAAATTCCTCTTTTGTCAGCATGGCCCATCCCTCCGGAAAGTTTTCTGCAATTATAAAGGAATTTTCCAAAAAATGCAAGAAGGGATTGACCTTTGGGGCAGAATCTGCTAAGATAGTGTCTGCTGAATCAGCCGCCTCTGACGGCTGATTCGCACACCGAAGGTGTGCAGTTTCGGTTTTCGAAATTCAGACAGACATCAATGCGCGGCTTTTTCTGTGTGGCGAACCATGCGGATAAGCTTTGAAAGGAAGCGAAGCTCTTTATGAAAAAATCGGTTTTAAGAGAATATGCCCGGCTCATCGTCCGCTGCGGCGTCAACGTCCAGAAGGGCCAGGAGGTCACCGTCTACGCCGACCTGGACCAGCCGGAATTCGTGCAGATGGTGGTGGAGGAGGCCTACAAGGCCAAGGCCAAGAACGTCACCGTGGAGTGGAGTTATCAGCCCCTGAAGAAAATCCACGTCCGCTACCGTTCCGTCAAGACCATGGGTACTGTGCTGGAGTGGGAGAAGGCCAAGCAGGAATACCGCTGCCAGGTGCTCCCCGCCCGGATTCACCTGGTCTCCGAGGACCCGGACGGCCTCAAGGGCATCAACATGGAAAAGCTCACCAAGGCCAACCAGATGGCCTACCCCATCCTCAAGCCCTACGCTGACCGCCGGGAAAACAAGGAGCAGTGGTGCATCGCCGCCGTTCCCGGCATCGCCTGGGCCAAGAAGGTGTTCCCCGGTATGCGCGCCAGCGCCGCTGTGGAAAAGCTCTGGGAGGCCATTTTGGCCACTTCCCGGGTAAACGAGGACCCGGTGAAGGCCTGGGAGGAGCACAACGCCGACCTGCATAAGCGCTGCGACTACCTCAACAGCCTGAACATCCGTTCCCTCCACTACACCGCCGAAAACGGCACGGACCTGACAGTGGGCATGATCCCGGAGGGCCAGTGGAAGGGCGGCGGGGATACCTCCCTGCAGGGCGTTTTCTTCAACCCCAACATCCCCACCGAGGAGTGCTTCATCACCCCCATGCGGGGCCAGGCCGAGGGCATTGTCTATGCCACCAAGCCCCTGTCCTTCCGGGGGCTGCTGATTGAGAATTTCTCCGTCCGCTTTGAGGGCGGCAAGGCCGTGGAAGTGAAGGCCGAGAAGGGCGAGGAGCTGCTCAAGACCATGATCTCCATGGACGAGGGCGCCGCCTACCTGGGCGAGTGCGCCCTGGTGCCCCAGCGCAGCCCCATCGCCGAGAGCGGCATCCTGTTCTACAACACCCTCTTCGACGAAAACGCCGCCTGCCATCTGGCACTGGGCATGGGCTTCGCCGATACCATCCGGGACTTTGAGAAGAAAACCCTGGAGGAGTGCCGGAACCTGGGCGTCAACGATTCCATGATCCATGAGGACTTCATGATCGGCTGCGACAGCATGAACATCGACGGCATCTGTGCCGACGGCCGGACGGTTCCCATCTTCCGGGGCGGCAACTGGGCGTTCTGATGACACAGCGGGAAAAGCAGCACAGCGGGCAGCTGTATGACCCCGGCGCGCCGGAAATCATGGAGGAGCAGATGGTCCTGCTGGACACCCTGGGGGAATACAATGCCATCCCCCATACGCAGCCGGAGCGCCGGGAGGAGAAGCTCCGCTCCATGTTCGCGGAGCTGGGGGAGGGCTGCTATGTGGAGTCCCCCTTCCACGCGAACTTTGCCGGGAAGTTCGTCCATTTCGGAAAAAATGTCTACGCCAACTTCAACCTGACCCTGGTGGACGATACCCATATCTATGTGGGTGACTACACCATGATCGGCCCCAATGTGACCATTGCCACGGCGGGGCACCCCATCTGCCCGGAGCTGCGGGAGCGGGGGATGCAGTACAATCTGCCGGTGCGCATCGGCAGAAACTGCTGGCTGGGGGCCGGTGTGGTGGTGCTGCCCGGTGTGACCATTGGAGACAATGTGGTCATTGGCGCGGGCAGCATTGTGACCAAAGACCTCCCCTCCAACGTGGTTGCCGTGGGCAATCCCTGCCGGATTTTGCGGGAAGTGGGCGAAAAAGACCGGGCCTTCTATTTCCGGGACCGGGCCATCGATCCGGCACTTTGGCAGGAAATCAGAAATTCGTGAAAAAAACACTTGCTTTTTTTCCGGCCCTGTGATATGATATCCGGGCGATTAAAGACTGGTTAGGGTATTTATGCCCTTTAACTAATAAGAAAGAGGTGAACGAAATGAAGGAAGGTATCCATCCCAAGTACGAACAGACCACCATCCGCTGTGCCTGCGGCAATGTCTTTACCACTGGTTCCACCAAGAAGGACATTCGCGTTGAGATCTGCTCCAAGTGCCACCCTTTCTATACCGGCAAGCAGAAGCTGGTTGACACCGGTGGACGTGTTGATCGGTTCAATAAGCGCTTTGGCCTGAAGTAAGACGAGAAGCTCCGCACTACGGTATCGTGGTGCGGATTTTTTCGTACCTGGGGTGTTTTCCATTTAGGCCGTATCTGAAAACTGGCAGAATGGCCAACAGCGAGGGATTTTTGCTTTGTGCAAGCCATTTTCTCGCGGGAATACTGGATGTATTCCGAGAAAAAATGGTGCGGCACAGGGCGAAAAGACCCGCTGCTTGGGCGTTTTGACGGTTTGCAGATACGGCCCTAGGGAGAACACCTCTTTTTTACAGTTTCCTTCGGAATTTCTCAGGAAAGGACTGTCCGAACGGCACAGAATATGCTATACTAAAAAAGTGAGGTATGCTATGGAAAAGAATTTTGAAAAAACCATTCAGGAGCGGGCGGTGCTGGTGGGCTTGAACGCCGACTGCTTCTCAGCGGACCAGACCGCCACCGAAACCTCCATGGAGGAGCTGGAGGCCCTGCTGGAAACCGCCGGAGGCTTCTGCACCGGCAAGGTCCTGCAAAACCGCCACACCCCGGACGCCCACTGCTTCATCGGCGAGGGCAAGGCTCTGGAGGTGAAGATGCTGGTGGAAGCCACGGGCTCCACCATGGTCATCTTTGACAACGAGCTCTCCCCCGGCAACATCCGGGCTCTGGAGGAGATCATCGGCGTCACCGTCATCGACCGCAGCGCCCTGATTCTGGACATTTTCGCCCAGCGGGCCAAGACCAAGGAGGGCCGGCTTCAGGTGGAGCTTGCCCAGTATCAGTATCTGCTTCCCAGACTTTCCGGCATGGGCAAGAGCCTCTCCCGTCAGGGCGGCGGCATCGGAACCCGGGGCCCCGGCGAGACCAAGCTGGAGTCCGATCGACGTCACATCCGGGATCGGATCAACCGCCTGCGGGAGGAACTGGAAGCGGTCCGCAAGGTCCGGGGGGTCCAGCGGGAGCGGCGGATGAAGAACGCGATTCCGGTGGTGGCCATTGTGGGCTACACCAACGCGGGAAAGTCCACCCTCCTCAACCAGCTCACCGGGGCGGGCATTCCCGCCAACAACCGGCTGTTTGACACCCTGGACACCACCTCCCGGCAGCTTAGCGTGTCGGACAACCTGGACGTGATCCTCTCGGACACGGTAGGCTTTATCGCCAAGCTCCCCCACCATCTGGTGGAGGCCTTCCAGGCCACATTGGAGGAGCTGGAATACGCCGACATGCTGCTCCACGTCATCGACGCCTCCGATGAAAACCGGGAGGACCACATCGCCGTGGTGGAAAAGCTCATCGGAAAACTGGCAAAGCCCGGGACCCCGGTGCTGCGGGTCTACAATAAGGCGGACCTGGTCAGCCCCGAGGAAATCCCTCTGGGAGAGGACGTGGTGGCGGTTTCCGCGAAAACCGGCGGCAATATGGACGGACTGCTCCGTGCCATTGAGAGCACCCTCAATCACGCCCGGCACCATGTAACGCTCCTGCTTCCCTATGCCCAGGGCGGCCTGGTGGAGACACTCCACGACGGGGCCCAGGTTTTGCGCGTGGAGTATACCGGCGAGGGCATCGCCGTGGAGACCATTGTGGACGAGATTCTATACGGGAGACTGAGAGACTATATCGTCGAGGAGTGCTGAAATTTGGAAGAATACCTGGTGCCCACGGCCTTTGGCCAGGCGGAATTTACGGAAAAGAAGTCCCGCTTTCTTGGAAGCGTCTGGCCTGTGGACACGGAGGAGGAGGCCCTGGCGAAAATCCAGGAGATGAAAAAGCGCCACTATGACGCCACCCACAACTGCTGGGCCTACATCATCCGGGACGGGGCCGTCCGCTTTTCCGACGACGGAGAGCCGGGGGGCACCGCCGGGATGCCCATGCTTCAGGTTTTGCAGCGGGAGGGCTTATATAACGTGGTCTGCGTGGTGACCCGCTACTTCGGAGGGATTCTCCTGGGGGCGGGAGGCCTGGTCCGGGCCTATACCAAGGGCGCCAAGATCGCCGTGGACGCGGCGGGAAAGTCCATGAAGCGGGTGTGGACGGTGCTGTATCTGCCCTGCCCCTATCCCTATTACGAGCGGGTGAAGCTGGAAGCCGCCGCCTTTGGCGGCATTGTGCGGGGCACGGAGTTTGGGGCGGAGGTGGAGCTGGAGCTGCTCTTCCCCCAGGAAAAGACAGAGTCCTTTTTGGAAAGGCTCACGGACATGACCGCCGGCACCGTGGAGGCCATGGAAATCGGCCAGGAATACCGGGCCTTTCCCGTGACAAAGGAATTGATTTGAGGATACGACCGATCAGGGAGGCATCATCATGAACATTCGGGAAGAACTGGAATACCAGGAGCACCGGCGCTTAAACCCTAAGGCGGCCTTTGCCGACGCTTCCCGGGGCCGTCCCCGCTATGAGGAGCCCCGGGAGGAGGATGTGCGGACCTGCTATCAGCGGGACATCGACCGGGTGGTCCACTGCAAGGCCTTTCGCAGAATGGTCCACAAGACCCAGGTGTTCCTCCGCCCGGAGGGGGACCACTACCGCACCAGAATGACCCACACCCTGGAGGTCTCCCGGATTGCCAGCACCATCACCCGGGCCCTGGGCCTCAACGAGGATCTGGCCGAGGCCATCGCCATGGGCCACGATCTGGGCCATACCCCCTTCGGCCACGCCGGAGAGGCGGCCCTGAGCGCCTGCTGGGGCCGGCCCTTCCGCCACAACGAGCAGAGCCTGCGGGTGGTGGACATTTTGGAGCGGGACGGCGACGGACTGAATCTGACCCATGAGGTCCGGGAGGGTATCCTCTGCCACACGGGGGAGCGGTGGCCCACCACCCTGGAGGGACAGATCGTCCGCCGGTCGGACCAGATCGCTTACGTCAACCACGACATCGACGACGCCATCCGGGCGGGAATTTTGAGCGACGACGACATTCCGAAGGCAATCACCCAATGCCTGGGCGGCAGCCACCGGGACCGGATCAACACCCTGGTCACCGACATCATCCGCGTCTCCCGGGAGGCGGGGCAGGTGTGCCTGTCTCCGGAGGTGGAGAAGGCGCTGAAGGATCTGCGTTCCTTCATGTTCGACCGGGTCTACCGCAACCCGGTGGCCAAGGGGGAGGAGAGCAAGGCCAAGGAAATGCTGACCCTCCTGTTTGAGCACTATGTCCGGGAGCCCGGGGACCTGCCGCTGGATTTCCAGCCCCAGCTCTCCTTCGAGGGCATCGAGCGGACGGTCTGCGACTACATCGCCGGCATGACCGACAACTACGCCGTGGATAAATTCCAGGAGATTTTTGTCCCCGCGGGCTGGCAGGTCCGGGGATAACGTGCTATAATAAAGCGATCAAACCGTGAAAGAAAGGAGGCCGGGACCATGGCCTTTCCCCAGGCATTCATCGACGAGCTCACCGCCCGCAATCCCATTGAGGACGTGGTGAGCCAGTATGTCACCTTAAGACGCTCCGGCGCCAACTATTTCGGATTGTGCCCCTTCCACGGGGAAAAGACCGCCTCCTTCTCGGTAAATCCCGGAAAGGGAATGTTCTACTGCTTCGGCTGCCATAAGGGCGGCGGCGTCATCAACTTCCAGATGGAGATCGAGGGGCTGAGCTATCCCGACGCCGTGAGGGCCCTGGCCAAGCGGGCGGGGATGGAGGTCCCGGAGGACGAACAGTACCAGAGCCGCTACCGCCAGCAGGAGAGGCTCTGGGCCCTGCACAAGGAGGCCGCCCGATATTTCCACGCCCAGCTCTACGCCCCGGCGGGGGCGGCGGCCCTGAATTACGCCCTGGGCCGGGGCATGAGCAAGGGAACCCTGACCAAATTCGGCATCGGCTACGCCCCGGACAGCTGGACGGGGCTGGTGGCCGCCATGCGAGGCAAGGGCTATACGGACCAGGAGCTCCGGGATTCGGGCCTGGTCACTGTGTCCCGGAAAAACGGAAGCCTGTTTGATCGGTTCCGGGACCGGCTGATGTTCCCCATCATCGACGTCCGGGGCAACGTCATCGGCTTCGGCGGCCGGATCATGACCGACGACAAGTCCGCCGCCAAATATTTAAACTCTCCGGAGACGCTGATCTTCAACAAACGAAAGAACCTGTTTGCCCTGAACCTTGCCAAAAAGAGCAAGCTGGGGTATCTGATTTTGGTGGAGGGCTACATGGACGCCATCGCCCTGCACCAGTACGGCTTTGACTGTGCTGTGGCCTCCCTGGGCACCGCCCTGACGGAGGACGGGGCCGCGCTGCTGTCGCGCTATACGGACCAGGTGGTGCTCATCTACGACGGCGACGCCGCCGGGCAGAACGCCACCGCCCGGGCCATTCCTATCTTAGAAAAGACGGGCCTGCAGGTAAAGGTTCTGCAAATGCGGGACGCCAAGGACCCGGACGAATTCCTGAAAAAATTCGGCGCCGACCGGTTCCGGCTTCTGCTGGAGGAATCGGCCAATCGGGTGGAGTATCAGCTGGGGGCCATCGCGAGAAAGTACAGCCTCCGGGATGACGACCAGAAGGTGAAATTCCTCCAGGAGTGCGCCGAGCTGATCAGCACCCTGGGAAGCGCCGTCCAGCGGGAGGTCTACTCCGGCCGGGTGGCGGAAACCGCCGGCATCGGCATGGACGCCATGAAGCTGGAGGTGGACCGGGCCAGAAAGCGCCGCCTCGCCCGGGAGAAAAAGAAACAGGAAAAGCAGGACCTGTCCCCCGCCCAGAACCTGCAGCCCAAGACCCGGGCCATCCGCTATGACAACATCCGTTCCGCCGTGGCGGAGGAGATGGTCTTGGCCATGTGTATGCAGGCCCCGGACCTTCTGGACCAGATCCGGGATTTGACACCGGAGATGTTCTCCTCCCCGGTGCTGGGCCGGGCCTTTGGCCAGATGCTCACCCGCCACAGGCAGCAGCTGGACGTCTCCCTGAACGGCCTGACGGATTTTTCACAGGAAGAAATGTCCCATATCGCCGGAATTTTGCAGCGCCAGCAGGGACCGGTGAACGAGGAAGCCCTCCTGGACTGCGTCCGCACCATCCGCCGGGAATACCAGGCCGGCCGGGTGGAGGATGAGAAGGATATCATGGCCATCCGCAACGCGATGAAGGAAAGAAAAGGAATCAAAGCATGACAAAACTGTCCGACAGAGAAGCGTCCCCTCCGGTCAGCGCCGGGGAGGATGACGTGCGCCAGTTCCTCTGGGAGATCCGGGAGATTCCCCGGCTGACCCCCCAGGAGGAGCGGGAGCTGGCAAGGCGCTCGGCCCAGGGGGACGAGGCGGCCATCCGGGATTTGGTCAATGCCAATCTCCGGCTGGTGGTGTCCGTGGCCCGGGAGTATGCGGGCCGGGGCGTACCCCTGATGGATCTGATTCAAGAGGGGAGCGTGGGCCTGCTGGCCGCCGCCCGAAAATTCGACTACACCCGGGACCTGCGTTTTTCCACCTACGCTACCAAATGGATTCGCCAGGGGGTGACCCGGTGCCTGCTGAACCATTCCAGCTCCATCCGGGTGCCGCTGCACACGGCGGAGCGGATGCGGAAGGTGGCAGCGGTCCGGTCCCTGCTGCTTCAGGAGAGCGGGGAGGAGCCCACCGCCGCCCAGATTGCCGAGAAAAGCGGCATCCCGGAAAATAAGGTCAGGGAGCTCATCCAGCTGACGCCGGATATCTGCTCCCTGGACGTGCCCACGGGAGAGGACGCCGGGGGCACGCTGATGGGCCTCTTGGAGGACACCCAGGCCACCCAGCCCTATGCGGGCCTGGTGCGCCAGGAGCTGGATCATACCATGGACCGCCTCTTATCCGGGCTGACGGAGCGCCAGCAGAAGATTCTGCGCCTCCACTTCGGCATGGAGGACGGGGTCTGCTGGTCGCTGGAGGACATCGGCCGGGAGCTGGGCATCTCCAAGGAGCGGGTCCGGCAGATTGAACGCCAGGCCATGGAAAAACTGCAAAAGGACGGGCAAGGCCTGGGATTGGAGGACTTTTTGAATGAATGAATTGGAAATTTCCTTCGGCGAGAGCCCCTGGGAACGCTACATAGCCGCCGCCGGAAGAGGCGGCGCCGTCTCCGCCGGCCGGCTGCTGACCCTGCTGGAAGGGGAGAGCGAGGAGGCGGTGGAGGATGCCTTTGCCACCCTGGAGGAGCAGGAAATCGCTCTGGATTTGGAGGAGCTGCCCAAATTGGGAGCCGGCGGTCCGGCGGCCCTGCGTCTGCGTCAGGAGTATCAGCTTGCGAAAAAGGGCCTGACACCCCGGGACCTGGAGGAAAACGACCCTCTGCGCCTCTATTTGGAGGAGGTGGCCGGGACCCCCGCCCAGGGGGACGAGGCCCTGCTGGCCCTCCAGGCCGCCCAGGGGGACGAAGGGGCCATGGGGAAGCTGGCAAACCTGGGCCTTTCCCGGGTGCTGGAGCTTTCTTTGGAGCTGACGGGCCGGGGGGTTCTTCTGCTGGATCTGATTCAGGAGGGAAGCCTGGGGCTGTGGCAGGCCATAAAAAGCTACCGGGGCGGAGATTATGCCGCCCACCGGGACCGGTGGATTCGCCTGTGCCAGGCCAAGGCCGTGACCCTACAGGCCCGCAGCCGGGGCATCGGAGAGAAGATGCGCTCTGCCATGGAGGACTACCGGGCGGTGGATGAACGGCTTCTGACCGAGCTGGGCCGGAATCCCACCCCGGAGGAAATCGCCGAGGCCCTCCACATGGACGTGGAGGAGGCGCTGTGCGTGAAGAAAATGCTGGATGACGCCAGCATTCTGGCCAGGGTCAAGGCCCCCAAGCCCGAGGAGCCGGAGGAGGAAGCGGACCAGGCCGTGGAGGATACGGCCCAGTTTAAGATGCGCCAGCGGATTTTGGACCTGCTCGCCGGGCTGAGCCGGGAGGACGCGAAGCTGCTGACCCTCCGCTTCGGCTTGGAGGGCGGCAGGCCCCTGACCCCGGCAGAGGCTGGCGCCCGGCTGGGCCTTACCCCGGCGGAGGTCACCGCCCGGGAGAGCGCCGCCCTGGCAAAGCTGCGCAAGGGCTGATTTTGAATTTTCCCAGGATATAGATAAGGAGCAAACGCTATGGACAAGAAAATCTCCATCGCCATCGACGGCCCCGCCGGGGCCGGAAAGAGCACCATCGCCCGCCGCCTGGCCGCGGAGCTGGGGTATCACTATGTGGACACCGGGGCCATCTACCGGACCGTGGCCTATTTCTTCGATTTATGGGGGGTCGCCCCCAAGGACATCGACGGTATCCGGCGCTACATCGACGAGCTGACCATCCACATCCGCTACGACAGCGAGGGCGTTCAGCACATGATCATGAACGGCATGGACGTCACCGACGACATTCGCACCCAGGAGATCGGCCAGAAGGCCAGCATCATCTCCGCCCACCCCATCATCCGGGAGCTGCTGCTGGATATGCAGCGGGACCTGGCTAAGGAGCACAACGTCATCATGGACGGCCGGGACATCGGCACCGTGGTGCTGCCGAATGCGGATGTGAAGATCTTCCTCACCGCCGCCCCGGAGGTCCGGGCCCGGCGCAGAACCCAGGAGCTTCTGGGCAAGGGAGAGAAGGCGGACTATGAAAAAATCCTCGCAGAGATCCGCAAGCGGGACGACCAGGATACCCACCGGGCCGTGGCACCCCTGAAAATGGCCGGGGACGCGGTGAAGCTGGACACCTCCGAGATGGATATTGACGCCGTCATCGCCGCCATGAAGGACATCATCGCAAAGAAGGTGGCCCAGTGAGCGTCCATGTGGCCCAGAGCGCGGGCTTCTGCTTCGGCGTCAGCCGGGCGGTAGAGCTGGTGGAAAAGGCCGCAGCCGCGGGAAAAAAGGTGGCCACCCTGGGACCTATCATCCACAACCACCATGTGGTGGAGAAATTTGAAGGCCTGGGGGTCCGGGTCATCGACGCCCCTGAGGAGGCCCTGCCCGGGGAGACGGTGATTATCCGCTCCCACGGCGTCAGCCGGGCCATCTGCCAGCGCCTCCAGGACCAGGGCGTGGAGATCATCGACGCCACCTGTCCCTTCGTCAAGCGCATCCACGGCATCGTCAGCCGGGCAGAGGCGGAGGGAAGCCTTCCGGTCATTATCGGCACCGCCTCCCATCCGGAGGTGGAGGGCATCGCCGGATGGTGTGACTACTGCCAGGTCTTTGAGAGCCTGGAGGGCCTGGAAAATTGGGCGAATTCCCATCCTGAGGTCAAGAATTCGTCAATTTGCATAGTTTCCCAGACAACTTCTACGGAATCTTTGTGGAAACCGTGCGCCGAATTTGCGAAAAAACAGTTTACTAACCCTAAAATCTTTGATACAATATGTAGAGCAACTGAATATAGGCAAAGCGAAGCAGCACAGCTTAGTCAGAACTGCCAGGCTATGGTCGTCGTGGGAGACCTCAAAAGTTCCAACACAGGCCGTCTCGCTATGATTTGCCGAGAGCACTGCGGGAAGGTGTTCCTCGTGGATAACGCTTCTGAGCTGAATCCGGAGGATTTTCGCGGTGTCACTGTTGTTGGAATCACGGCTGGTGCGTCGACACCGGCGTGGATTATAAAGGAGGTCAACAAGACTATGAGTGAAATTACCAATGTTGAGACTGTTCAGGAGGAGAACTTCGCCGAGCTTCTCGAGCAGTCCATCAAGACTTTAAATACAGGAGATAAGGTCAAGGGCATCGTCACCAGCATCGGCAATACCGAGATCCAGGTGGACCTGGGCACCAAGCATGCCGGTTACATCCCCTATGACGAGGTCAGTAACGATCCTTCTGTGAAGCCTGAGGACGTGCTGAAGGTCGGCGACGAGATCGAGGTCTTTGTGGTCCGTGTCAACGACCAGGAGGGCACCGTGCAGCTGTCCAAGAAGAAGCTGGACGGCCTGAAGGTTTGGGACGACATGGCTGCCTGGGTGGAGGACAAGACCACCGTGGAAGGCACCATCACCGAGGAGAACAAGGGCGGTCTGGTTGCCAATGTGCAGGGCATCCGGGTGTTCATTCCCGCTTCCCAGTCCGGCATCGCCAAGGGCGGCGACATGGCCGGCCAGGTCGGCAAGACCGTGCAGATGAAGATCACCGAGGTCAACCGTGCCCGCCGCCGCGTCATCGGCTCCATCCGTGCCGTGAACGCCGAGACCCGCAAGGCTGCTCAGGAGAAGATCTGGTCCGAAATCGAGAACGGCAAGAAGTACCACGGCGTTGTCAAGTCCCTGACTTCCTACGGCGCCTTCGTGGACATCGGCGGCGTGGACGGCATGGTCCATGTGTCCGAGCTGAGCTGGAACCGGATTAAGACCCCCGCCGACGTGGTGAAGGTCGGTGACGAGATCGACGTCTACGTCATTTCCTTCGACCCCGAGAAGCACAAGATTTCCCTGGGCTACAAGACCGCTGAGATGAACCCCTGGAACCAGTTCATGACCAATTTCCAGATTGGTGATGTGGTGGATGCCAAGGTTGTCAAGCTCATGACCTTCGGTGCTTTCGCCGAGATCATCCCCGGTGTGGACGGCCTGATCC
>DETX01000070.1:0-251 GCA_002362145.1 Clostridiales bacterium UBA3277 | reverse complement strand
TGATCCACATCTCCCAGATCGCCGACCGCCGCATCGGCAAGCCCGAGGATGTGCTGTCCGAGGGTCAGGACGTGAAGGTGAAGATCACCGACGTGGATGCCGAGAACAAGCGCATCTCCCTGTCCATCCGGGCTCTGCTGGAGGACGGCGAGGACGCCGAGTAAGGAAAAACCAAATAAACCGGGGCTGCCCACGCTGCCCCGGTTTTTTCGTAAATCCCATCCCTGTGTTTTATACTAAAATCTAATAAA
>DETX01000093.1 GCA_002362145.1 Clostridiales bacterium UBA3277 | reverse complement strand
TTTTATTGAATATCAGTATCACAGCAAAAACCGGAAGGGCGGCGTGAGAATCTGAAGGAGGCCGTAGACCACCCGCTTCCCCAGCGGAAGGCCCGCCTCCGGGCAGTCCGGACTTTCCGTAACAGAGCCGTCGGGGTGGAAGGTCCTGCTGGGGACGGCCTCCACCTCCTCCCGGAGCTGCCGGTTCAAAGCCGGACAGTCCACCGCCACCATCATCTCCGTGTCCAGATAGGTGCTGCGCATATCCAGGTTGTAGGAGCCCACAATGCTGATATCGTCGTCAATGAGAACGCTTTTCGTGTGGACTGAGTGGGTCCCGGCCAGGGCCCGGACCGTGACCCCGGTCTTTAAAATCTTCCCCTTCTGGTTCAGAAAATCCGCGCAGCCCCAGGGGTTTAACCCGCTCTCCACGGCGTTGGTGGCGATGATCAGGCTTCGCCCCTGGCTCAAGTCCGCCAGGTCCCGGTACATCTCCCCGCCGCAGATGATATAGGGCGTCTGGATAAGTACATCCTGCCCCTTCTCCATTCGATCGCGCAGCTGCTTCCAGACCAGCGGCGGCTTGTTTTCCGGCAGGGGGGAGCCGCAGATCAGCGCCACGCCCCGGGTTTCCAGGGTGCTCTCCCGCCAGTTTGTTTCCGTGAAGCCCTCCGGGCGGCGCTGCCGCAGGGTCTGGTAACGCTGCTCCAGCAGCCCCGGGGCAGCTTTCCCCTTCACGGCCCTGTTGCAGGGAAGATCCCAAATTCCCTCGAAATAATCCTTCAGGGCCTGGGGGGTGCCGCCCTCCGCCGCCTCCCGCCAGATAAGCAGGTCCCGGTCCTCGCTGCTTCCCGGGCCCATCTCCCCCAGAAACAGATCGTTGGTGTTCCGCCCGCCCAGCAGGTAGGCCTTCCCGTCCGCCAGCAGGTATTTGTCATGGAGCCGGGGGTTGAAGCTCCAGGGCCGCAGCAGGTCGAAGGGATTGTACAGGCGGATCTGGACGTTTTCCCGGGCGGCCAGGGCCCGGACCTCCGGCTCCCAGCTAAAATGGGCCTGACCGTTGCCGCCGTCCACCAGAACCCGGACCTGCACCCCCCGGTCCGCCGCCGCCCCCAGGGCCGCCAGGAGATCGCCCCCGGCCTCGTCGGCCCGGAAGTCAAAGGTGGAGAGGATCAGCTCCTCCCGGGCGCTCTCGATGAGCCGCAGCCGCCAGGTCAGGGCCTCCTCATTGGTCTTTACGTACAAAACCCGCTCGTCCTGCCAGGTTTCGCTGGCAGGAAGCTCCCGGGCCTCCCGGTGCCGGACGTAGGGCAGCAGGGCCCCCAGCACCAGATACACAAGCAGCGCCGCCAGGGCCCGCCTGCCAAATTTTTTCGCCATGTTCCTTCCTCTCCTTACCGCCCGGGCAGCCGGGCCATGAGGCCGCCGCCGTTCTCCCGGAGCCAGGCCCGGGGGCCTCGGAAGTCCGGCAGGACCTCCTCCACCGCCGCCCAGAACCGGGGGCCGTGGTTCATCTGCCGGATGTGGCAGAGCTCATGGACCACCACATAGTCGATTACCTCCGGCGGGGCCAGCATAAGCAGGCAGTTAAAGCTCAGATCCCCCCGCTGATTGCAGCTTCCCCATCGGGTCCGCTGGGCCCGGACGCTCAGCTTTCCAAAGGTTACCCCCGCCAGGGGTGCGTAAACCTCCGCCCGCTGCCGCAAAAACGGCAGCGCCTCCCGACGCATTTCCTGGATTTCCGCCTCTGTCAGCTTGGGATAAACCGGCCGGGCCCGGAGGGAGCGGAGTTTTTCCTCCACCCAGGGTTTCTTGGCGGCAAGAAACTGCTCCGCCGTCTTTTTGGGAAGCCCCATGGGGCAGCGGAGAATCACCTCCCCCGCCGCCGTCACCTGGATGGCCAGGGTCCTCCGGCGGGACCGGACCAGGGTATACTCCGGGACGCTCATATGAGCACCCCGTGGATGTGGTCGATCTCGTGCTGGATAATCTGGGCCGAAAAGCCCGTGAAGGTCATCAGCCGGGTCTGAAATTTCTCGTTCTGATACCGGACCTTGATCTTTTCAAAGCGCTTTGTCTCCCGAGGGCCTCCCAGCAGGGACAGGCAGCGCTCCCGGGTTACGTATTCCCCGGAGGCCTTCACAATCTCCGGGTTGAAGAGGGTCATGGGGGCGTCCCCATGGAAAAATACCACAATGGCTTTGTTGACCCCGATCATGTTGGCCGCCATGCCCACGCAGGTCTCCCGGTGGGAAAGCAGGGTGTCCAGCAGATCCCTGGCCGTGGGCAGATCCTCCGGGCCCGCCGGAGAGGATTTTCCCGCAAGCAAAATCGGGTCGTGAATCAGTTCTCTGACCATAAGAGGCCTCCTTTTCTTTTCCCGTAGCATACCACATCCGGATAAAAAGCGCAAGTACAGTAGAATTTGGGAAAAATAGTTGTTTTCCCGAAGGGGCTGTGGTACAATAAATTCACATATTTCGACGTCGGGAGGATATGATTATGGAAGCACCGCAGAATTTCCGCAGCGCCCTGGGCGGCTTTAACCGGGAGGACGTAGTCCACTATTTGGAGTACCTCAACAATAAGCACCAGACCCAGGTCAATCAGCTGAGCAGCCAGATTGAGAGTCTGCGTTCCATGCTCCGGGAGCAGGAGGACTGGCAGCTTCAAATCGACACCCTCACCGCCCAGCGGGACGACCTGCAAGCCCAAGTGGATGATCTCCTTGCTCAGGCCAGCCAGGCAAGCCAGGCCCCGGCGCCCGCCGCCCCCGTTCCGGAGGCCGGAGAAAAGGTTCCCGGCGCCCAGGAGGAGCTGGAAGCCTACCGCCGGGCCGAGCGCATCGAGCGGGAGGCCAAGGAGCGGGCGGAGCTGGTGTACTTCCAGGCCAACGGGGTCCTCACCGAGGCCTCCGCCAAGGTGGACGGCGTGGCTGGGAAGATCACCGACATTGCCGACCAGGTCATGGCCCAGCTCACCCAGCTTCAAATCGCGGTGAGCAGCAGCAAGCAGGCCCTCCAGGACGCTTCCTCCATGATGGGCACCATCCGGCCCAACAAGTAACCCGTTTCCCTTTATTTACAATCCGCTGCGGGCATACGGCATCGTATGCCCGCCATTTGGGATGCTCTGATGAAATCGGCAAGAGTAAAAGATCCGCCAGCTGCCGCAGGCGGTTTATTCAGAGTTTCCTTGGGAGAAGCCTATGATCATCACAAAACCGGACTATTACGACCGTTTCCGCTGCGCCGGGGGAAGCTGCCCCGACAGCTGCTGCCAGAGCTGGGAGGTGGATGTGGACGAAGCCTCCGCCGCCCGCTACCGTTCCCTCCCGGGCCCCCTGGGGGACCGGCTGCGAAACGCCCTGGAAGAGGGGGAGGATGGTACCTTCATCGCCATAGAAAACGGCCGCTGCCCCCTGTGGGAGGATGACGGTCTCTGCGGCCTGCAAAAGGCCCTGGGGGAGACAGAATTGTGCCAGGTCTGCCGGACCTTCCCCAGGCTTCAGCATGACTACGGCGATTTTATGGAGCTGGGGCTGGAGCTGAGCTGCCCGGAAGCGGCCAGGTACATCCTCTCCTCTTCCCAGCCCGCCATGATCACCGGGGAGGTCCCCGGAGGGGACCCGCCGGACTACGACCGGGAGGACATGGCCCTGCTGCGCTCCTCCCGGGAGACCATGCGCGCCCTGCTCGCGGACTCCCGCCGTCCCTTTGGGCAGTGCCTGTGCCTGGGGCTGCTCTACGGCTGCCAGGTCCAGAGCGCCCTGGACGGGGGCACACTGGAAGATCTGGACGAAGCCCAGGCCTTTTCTCAGGCCGCGGCCTGGGCCAAGCCCGGCAGCATGGGGGAAATTTTAGCCCTTTTTTCCGGCCTTGAGATCCTCACTCCCCAATGGCGGGAGCTTCTTTCCCACCCGGAGCCTGCCCAGTGGGAGCCGGGCCACCGGGCCCTGGCCCGGTATCTGGTGGACCGGTACTGGCTCCAGGCCGTGTCGGACCTGGACATCTACGGCCGGGTGAAGTTTCTCGTCACCGCCTGCCTGACGGTCCGGCACCTGGGGGGAAATCTTCTTCGCACCGCCCAGCTCTTTTCCAAGGAAATCGAAAACGACTGGGACAATTTGGACGCCCTGCTCACCGCCGCCTACGAAAGCCCCGCCCTCCGGGACGACCGGCTCTTCGGCCTGCTGCTCTAAGGCAGCACCGCACAATGGGAGCTGCCCTAAAAAATACGCGCCCCCTGCCGGAACACCGGCAGGGGGCGTATGGTTTTCTTTTCGGAAATTCGTCAGACGGTCTCCCGGGCCTTGTTCAGCTTGTCCGCCTTGCAGAAGATCGCGAAGCCCGCCACGAAGAGGATGATCAGGGAGGCCACGGCGATGTTCTCATTTTGCAGCGTCAGGCCGAACACCCGGAACTCCACCCCGGCGGTGAGCTGGCTGATGACGGACACCAGGGTCATACCCACAAAGGAGGCGCCCTTGCCGAAGATGTCCATGAGGCCGAAGTATTCGCCGCTGCGCTCCGGGGGAATGATCTTGCCCAGGTAGCTGCGGCTGAGGGCCTGGATGCCGCCCTGGAACATGCCCACCGCCACGGCCAGCACCCAGAACTGCCACTGGGTCACCAGGAAAATGGCGAACAGGGTGATGCAGGTGTAGGCGGCGATGCAGATCTTGATCAGCAGTCCCGCGTCATACTTGGCGGACAGCCGTCCGAAGATCAGGGCGAAGGGGAAGGCCACGAACTGGGTCACCAGCAACGCCAGCAGCAATCCCGTGGAATCCAGGCCCAGGGCGGTGCCGTAGGCCGTGGCCATATCGATGATGGTGTACACGCCGTCGATGAAGAAGAAGAAGGCAATGAGGTACAGGAAGATGTGCTTTTCCTTCCGGGCGTCCCGGATGGTCCGGCCCAGCTGCCGGAAGGTCTCGGCCATGGGGTTGCCGCCGCCGGTGACGAAGGCGGTCTGGCGGTACTTGCGGATCAGGGGCAGGGTGCACAGCAGCCACCACAGCGCCGTGATGACGAAGGCGGTGATCATGGCGCTGCCCTGGCTCAGGCCGAAGCTGTCGTGCATCAGCACCACCACCAGGCAGACGATGAAGGGAATGACGGAGCCAATATAGCCGAAGGCGTAGCCCATGGAGGAGACCTTGTCCATCCGCTCCTCCGTGGTGACCTCGGGGAGCATGGAGTCATAGAACACCAGGCTGGAGGAGTAGCCTACCTTCGCGATGACATAGATGGCCAAAAAGGACAGCCAGCCCGGGGCAAAGCCCATGACGGCGCAGCCCACAATGCCCACCATGGCGGCAAACAGGAAGATGCGGCGCTTGTAATTCCGGTCGGACAATGTGCCGCAGATGGGCCCGATGAAGGCCACCAGGATGGTGGCGATGGACCCGGCGTAGCCCCAGTAGCTTAAGTACAGGTCCTCATTGACCCCGGCGTCTCCGGCCAGGGCGTTAAAGTAGATGGGGATCAGGGTGGACACCAGCAGGATAAAGGCGGAGTTGCCGATGTCGTACAGGACCCAGCCCTTCTCCATAGGGGTCAGCTTGAATTTTTCTTTCATTCCGATTCTCCTCCCGAATAGTTTCTATGAAAACAGGGCTTACCTGGAACTTTCCCCTTCTCTGGGGTCAAAGGTGGGGGTAAAGTCCTCCCCCAGGGCATCGCCTTTTTCCAGCAGGGCGGTCAGCTGCCCCAGAAGCTCCGGATAGTGCCGGGCCGCCCGGTTGAACCGGGCCAGCAGCTCGCTGTCCATCCGCTCATAGCCCGCCACCGGCTCCTCCGGAATCAGGCTGTCACAGAGCTTGGGGTTGACGGCGTTTAAGAGCTTCCGGGTGCCCGCCCGGTCCTTCCGGGCCAGGAACTTCAGGCACCAGCGCATATGCCGCACGCTGCGCAGCACATGGCCAGGCTTCGCCGGGGGATAGAAGTCCGCCACGGTGACGCACTCCCCCCGGGTCAGCTTCAGATGGGGAGTCATGTCCTTGCGGTGGGGCTCGGCAATGCCGTCGGATGCCATAAGGTAGCGGTCAAATTCCGATTCCAGGGCCACGTGGCTGCACTTTCCCTCCTCCACCACCCGGTTGACGAAGGGATGGCAGTGGGAATCCAGGCAGTAGTGGCCCAGCAGGCCGTAGAGATAGGCCGCGGCGGCCTCGTGCTTCAGCCGGGCGGCGGAGGACGTAAAGAGCTCCGTGCCGGTTTTCTGGTGGTAGCTTCCTCCCAGGCTTCCGATGGCCGTGGACATCAGGGGGTTATAGTAGAAGAAAAAGTCCGGCCCCTGGAGCCCCACGTCGTAGAGCCGGCGAAAGCGGTGAATGCTCCGCTGGACATCCGCCGGGAGGGTGGGCAGGACAGTCTTTCCGAAACGATAATGGGCATAGCTTGCGGGCATGGCGGTTACCTCGTTTTCCCGCAGACGGCGAGAGGGCGAAAAAGCCCTCTCCACCTCTTGCGGTTAGATTTTCTTTTATTCTACACCAGCACGCGAAAAAAAGCCAGCCTTTGGGGAAAAGTTTTTGTAAGATTTGCGAAAAATCCAAGGCGGTTGCTTTTTTCCCGCCGCCGTGGTACACTGGTGAAAAAGGAGGATGCGCGCCATGTCCACAGAAAAGCTCTATTACGAGGACCCCCATCTGGCTGTCTTTCAGGGGGAGGTTCTGTCCTGCCAGGCGGTGAAGCGGGGCTGGGAGGTCCTTCTGGACGCCACGGCCTTCTACCCCGAGGGCGGCGGCCAGGCGGCGGACACGGGATATCTGGCCGGCGTCCGGGTGCTGGACACCCGGGAGCGGGACGGAGAGGTGGTCCACCTCTGCGACGGCCCCCTGGCGGTGGGGAGTTCCGTAGAGGGGCAGATTGACTACGAAAAACGGTTTCCGCGGATGCAGCAGCACACAGGGGAGCACATTGTCTCCGGCATCATCCACCGGCGCTGGGGCTTGCACAACACCGGCTTTCACATGGGCGCGGACGTGATCACCATCGACTTTGACGGCGTCGTCCCGCCGGAGGCCCTGCCGGAGATCGAGGCGGAGGCCAACCGGACGGTGTGGGAAAATCTCCCGGTCCGGTGCTGGTATCCCGGCCCGGAGGAGCTGCCCGCCATTCCCTACCGGACGAAAAAGGCCCTCCCCTGGCCTGTGCGGCTGGTAGAGGTGCCGGGGGCGGACATCTGCGCCTGCTGCGGCGTTCATGTGGCCGCCACCGGGGAGATCGGCCTCATCAAGCTCTTCTCCTCCATCGGCTTCCGGGGCGGCAGCCGGATGGAGATGGCCTGCGGAGTTCAGGCCCTGGCTGCCCTGAACGAGGCCTACCGGCAGAATAAGCTGGTATCCCAGGCCCTGTCCGCCAAGCCGGAGGAGACCGGCGCCGCCGCCCAGCGGATGAATGAGCTTCTGGCGGCGGAAAAATACCGCCGGGTGGGCATCCAGCGGCAGCTCTTCCGGCAGATTGCCGCCGGGTATCCCGTGGGGCAGAGCGTGGTCCGCTTTGAAAGCGGCCTGGACGGGGCGGCTCTGCGGGAGCTGGCGGAGACCGTAGCCGAAGCCACCGGCGGCCGGACCCTGATTCTCTCGGGCAGCGACGAGGCGGGCTACGCTTACTGCCTCATCGCCGGGGAGGGGGAAATCGGCCCCCTGGCCCAGGCCATCTGCCGTCAGTTCGGGGGCCGGGGCGGCGGCAAGGGAACCTGCCGTCAGGGCCGTCTCACCGCCTCCCGGCAGGATATCGAAAGGGACCTGGCACTGTAATCAAACCCGCCGATTCCGCGGTTGACTTTTGCCGGAATCTGGGGTATGCTGTCTATGGCGGCGCTATCATGGCGCCGCCAAGGCGCTGCACAATCGGCGGCGGTTAGC
>DETX01000106.1 GCA_002362145.1 Clostridiales bacterium UBA3277 | reverse complement strand
TGCGGCAGCTCCTTTCGTTTCACCTTTTCGGTGTGAATATACTATAGCACACTTTGGGCGTTTTGACAAGAGGCGGCGCAAAAATCCGTCTGCGCATGTGAACTATTTACATATTCGTCACAGATTTCCCGATCGAAACTTTACGAAAAAAATTTGTTTTCACACCCCTTCTCCGCTTTACATCCCATTGCGGCCATGGTATAATTTCCCCGTTGACATTTTTTCGTGGGCAAGGAGGACCGGCTATGGGTGTGGATTACTCGTCCGGCAGCTTCGAACAGGAATATACTTATCAGAAACATGATCTTGGGGCGGTCTGGTCGCCCATGAGCACCCGCTTTCGGGTCTGGGCTCCTACTGCCCAGGAGGTCAGCGTACATATCTACGCTGCCGGAACAGGAGGCGAGGCCGTCTATCAGCTCGATATGACCCCCGGAGAAAAGGGTACCTGGACGGCGGAGCAGTGGGGCGATTTAAAGGGAATGTACTATACCTATCTGGTGTTGGTGGATGGGCAGATGCAGGAGTGCTGCGACCCCTACGCCAGAAGCACCGGCGTCAACGGTGAGCGTGCCATGATCCTGGATTTAAGGAGCACCGATCCGGAAGGGTGGGACCAGGACCGCAATCCCCACGACGGGGAGCCCATCACCGAGGCGGTGATTTACGAGGCTCACGTCCGGGATCTGACCATGGACAAGAGCGCCCCGGCGGTATGCCGGGGACAGTATCTCGGGATGATCGAATCCGGGACCACCAAGGGCGGCCAGCCCACGGGGCTTCGGCATATCCAGGATCTGGGCGTCACCCACGTGCATCTTATGCCGGTTTTCGACTTTGGCTGGACCGACGAGAGCCAGAAAAAACCCCGATACAACTGGGGCTATGACCCCGTTAGCTTCAACGTGCCCGAGGGCTCCTATTCCAGCAATCCCTGGGACGGCGCTGCCCGGGTCCGGGAGATGAAACGGATGGTCAAGGGGTTCCATGACGCGGGAATCAGCGTGGTCATGGACGTGGTATACAATCACGTCTTTGACGCGGGAACCTTCAGCTTTAACCAGCTTGTCCCCGGGTATTTCTCTCGGATCAGCGCCGACGGCGCCTACTCCAACGGCTCCTGCTGCGGCAACGATACCGCCTCCGAGCGGAGCATGGTGCGAAACTATATTGTGGATTCCCTGAACTACTGGGCAGACGAATACCACATTGACGGCTTTCGCTTCGATCTGGTGGGCCTGCTGGACGTGCAGACCATACGGATGATCATGGATACCGTTCACGAGAAGCACCCCGGCGTTATTTTCTACGGCGAGGGCTGGACCATGGAGACCTTCCCCACAAAGCCGGGCACCGAACTGGCAGTCCAGACCAATTCCCGGCTGCTTCCCGGCTTTTCCTTTTTCAGCGACACGGTTCGGGACGCCCTGCGGGGCTCCGTATTTTACCATGATGAGCCCGGCTTTGTCACCGGGGGCTGGTGCTCCAAGGACGTACTGGAAAAATGCTTCATGGGCACCCCGGATTGGGCCGCCCAGCCGGAGCAGTGCGTCAACTATGTCTCCTGCCACGACAACAACACCCTCTTTGACCGGATCACCCTGGCGGCGCCGGAGGCCCCTTTGGAGACCCGGCTGCGGATGAACCTGCTGGCGGCAGCCTTTGTCATGCTCTCCCAGGGCGTTCCCTTTCTCATGGCCGGGGAGGAGATTCTCCGGTCCAAGCCCGGAAAGCGGGGCGGCTTCGACCACAACAGCTACCGGTCCGGGGACAAGGTCAACGCCGTCCGCTGGAGCGACCTGGATAAGGAGGAAAACCGGCGGGCCTGTGAATTCTACCGGGGCCTGATTGCCTTCCGGAAGGCCCATCCGGGCCTTAGGCAGCGGACCCGGGCGGAAGTGACGGCCGGGGTCCGGAGCGTAAGCATTGATAATGACCATGCCCTGGCTTTCCGGGTGGACGAGGGCGGGCAGGAGCTCTTCATCGCTTTCAACGCCGACACCCAGAGTGTCCCCATCTCGCTGCCCGAGGGCAGCTGGGATGTCCACATCCGGGAGGAAACCGCCGGATGCGGCGTTCTGGACACCGTATCCGGTGTGGTGGAGGTGCCACCCATCTCCACGATGGTCCTCAGCCGGCGGCAGCCGGTGGATGTGGTGGCGGCCCTGATCTGGGAAAAGGACCGGTTTCTCATCTGCCGCCGTCCCCCCAACAAGGCCCGGGGCCTTCTGTGGGAATTTGTGGGCGGCAAGGTGGAACCCGGCGAAGGCCTCCGGGAGGCCCTTATTCGGGAGGTCCGGGAGGAGCTGGATGTGAAGGTGGAAGTCCGGGAGGAATTTGTCCACGTGGTCCACAACTATCCCGACATGACCATCCGTCTCACCCTCTTTAACTGCGTCATCCCCGATGGATTTCCCAAGCTGCTGGAGCACGTGGATCTAAAGTGGATTCGGCCTACGCAGACGGGAAACTACGAATTCTGCCCGGCGGACGAGGAGATTGCCAAGCTGATCCAGCAGCGGTACGGAGACCTAGCCCCCCTGTAAACAAGAAGAAGCCCAACGGATATTTAAAAAGGAGAAACACCATGCTGCCAACAAGAGAAACGGCCGAGGCCCTGCTGCGCGAGGCGGAGGCCTGCAACCCCGGCCCCTGGGGCAATCACAGCCGCACGGCGGCCCACTGCGCCGAAAAAATCGCCCAAGTCCTGGGCCTGGACCCGGAAAAGGCCTATATTCTGGGACTGCTTCACGACATCGGCAGAAAGTTCGGGGTGCGGCACCTGGGCCACGTGTCCGACGGCTATTCCTATATGCTGTCCCTGGGATACGACGAGGTGGCCAGGGTCTGCCTGACCCACTCCTTCACCGGCAAAACAACGGAGGACTATGTGGGCAGATTTGACACCAGCGCCGGGGAGCTGCGGCTCATTGAGGATTCTCTGAAGGCCATGGAGTTTGACGGCTATGACCGCCTCATCTCCCTCTGCGACGCGCTTTCCGGCAGCGAGGGCGTTCTGGACATTGAAGAGCGGATGTCGGATGTCCGGCGCCGGTATGGCGGCTATCCCCAGAAGAAGTGGGATCACAACCTGGCCATGAAGCGGCAGGTGGAGGAAACGGCCGGCAGGAGCATTTACGAAATTGTGGAAAAGGACACATTCCATCCCTGAGGTATGGGAAATCGCCGTCGGGGCATCCTAAAGCTCTGAGGTGATGTGTCATGGAGAAAAAGCTCCCGAAAAAAATCGCGAAGAAACAGGATTCCTGCATCCGTCTGGACCCGGAGCAGGAGATCTGCCCGGCCTTTGACAGTGTGTCCATTAAAAAGTTCGCCGCTCCTGACCGGGAGGAAATGGGCATAGCTGTGCTGGACAACTGCGCCGAGGAGCATATGCAGTAAAATGAGGCCATCCAGGCTCGCCCTGGATGGCCTTTCCTTTTGCCCCCCGTTATTTTAACCAGGATGAGGAAACTTTTGTTGACATTTGCCAGCAAATTGACTATAATGTTGGTAAGAGAAACCCAGTGTTCTCGAAAGGAGGCAACATAAATGGAAAAGAAAATTATTACCATCAGCCGTGAGTTCGGTTCCGGCGGACGCACCGTCGGCCACATGATTGCCGACCGTCTGGGCATTCCCTTCTATGACAAGGAGCTGGTGGATCAGATCGCCGTGGAGTCCGGCTTCGCTCCCAAGTTCGTGGAGGAGCACGGAGAGCACTCCCCCGGCAACAGCCTCTTCTCCTACGCCTTCGCCCCCCAGGGGGTCCCCGGCGTAATGAACGGGCTGTCCACCGCTGACTTCCTCTGGAATATCCAGTGCAGCGTCATTTTGCAGCTGGCTGAGCAGGGGCCCTGCGTCATCGTGGGCCGCAACGCCGACTACATCCTCAAGGACCGTCCCGACGCCCTCCATGTCTACGTCTACGCCGACATGGCCTTCCGGGCTGACCGTATCGTCCGCCGTTACGGCGAATCCGACAAGAGCCCCGAGGCGCGGCTCCAGGAGAAGGATAAGCGCCGCCGGGTGAACTATCAGCACTACACCGGCCGGACCTGGGGCCAGGCCCAGAACTACGACATCTGCCTGGACACCAGCGACCTGGGCATCCGCCAGTGCGCGGACATTGTCTGCGGCATCGTGGAAAATTCCAAGAAGCCCAGAGACCCCTCCCAGGACTAAGGGTCACATCGGTACATCAAGTCCCCAGCCAGCCGGCTGGGGACTTTCAGCCGCCCGGAACCGACAGCGTCCGGCGGACGGGCATGGGGAGAGAAAACATATGTGGATTTTGTTTGCCTTCGCTTCCGCGTTCTTTGCGGGAATCACTGCCATCCTGGCCAAATGCGGAATTCAAAAAACCGACTCAACCGTCGCCACGGCTCTGCGCACCGTAATCGTATTGATTTTTTCCTGGATTATGGTTTTCGCCGTGGGGTCCCAGACCCTGCTGCCCGCCATCGACGGCCGGACCTGGCTGTTTCTGATCCTGTCCGGGATCGCCACAGGGGCCTCCTGGCTGTGCTATTTCAGGGCCCTGCAGTGCGGCAACATCAACAAGGTGGTCCCCGTCGATAAGTCCAGCGTCATTCTAACGATCCTGCTGGCGGCGATTTTCCTCCACGAGCAGATCAGTCTCCCGAAGGGAATCGGGATGGTCCTCCTGGGCGCCGGAACCTGTCTGATGATCGAGAAAAAGGCCGTGGCCCCAGGGCAGCAGGCGGCGGGCAGCCGGTGGTTTTTTTACGCGGCCGGTTCGGCGGTCTTTGCCAGCCTGACGGCCATCCTGGGCAAGGTGGGCATCCGGGGGGTGGAGTCCAATCTTGGCACCGCCATCCGCACGGTTGTTGTTTTGATTATGGCGTGGCTCATGGTGTTCGTCACCGGAAAGGGCCGCAAAGTGGCGTCGGTTTCCCGAAGAGAGCTGGGCTTTATCGCCCTGTCCGGGCTTGCCACCGGGGCCTCCTGGCTCTGCTATTACAGGGCGCTGCAGGAGGGGCCAGCCAGCGTGGTGGTGCCCATCGATAAGCTCAGCATTCTGATTACGATTCTATTCTCCTATGTGGTATTTAAGGAGCGGCTGTCCAGGCGGGCCCTGGTGGGGCTTGCCGCCGTCACCGCGGGAACCCTTGTAATGCTGATTCCATAAAAATAAGGCTGCTGTCAGGCGGTTTTCCCCGCTGGCAGCAGCCTTTTGTTTTGTCAAAGACAGGGTCTGTCAGAGCTTTACGGGCTCCTTCTCGCCGTCCTTAATGGTGATGTTCACGCCGTTGACCTCCACCTCTTCGTCGGCGCAGATCATGATGTACTTCACCCCGCCGATGACCCGGGTCTCCAGCAGGTCGCTTCTGGCCGGGTCCACCTTGATGACCACATCCGGGGTCTTGAGCTCAAAGTGCTTATCGTCGATGATGTTCTTCGGGTGCAGGTCCGCCTCAAAGCCGAAGGCTTCGTCGTAATCCACGCTGAACTTGGCCATGCGGGCCTCGCTGACACCGCAGGCGGCCAGCACTTCCTTCACTTCCTCCTTGCCGATGAGCAGGGGCTCTGCCACCTTGGCCTCCTTATGGGCCTCGATGCGCTGGCAGAGCTGGTCGTGGACGGTCTGCACCACATCCAGGCTGCACTCGTCTCCCAGGGCCGTGGTGAGCAGCGCCTCAAAGCTCTTCTTCTGCTCGGCGGCGGGCTGGGGCACCGGGGTGTTGAACAGAGCCTCGATGAGGGCGTCCTGGCTGACCGCGGTGTCGTGGGTGTAGTAAAGGGCGTTGTAGATATTGGTGGCCCGGTCGTCAAAGGCCGGGAACAAAAAGCCCAGCGCCGGGGCGGAGACCATCTGGTTCATGGCCCCGTCGTGGAAGAGCTTTTCCTCCGGGACATAGTGCAGGTTCGCCTTGGTCTGCTTCACCGGGCAGATGGTGCAGATCAGGAAGGTATAGACCTCATCGGACCCGTCCCGCTGATGCACATCGTCCTTGCTTTTAAAGGGCACGTCGTAGCTGTCGCAGCCCAGCAGAATCAGGTAGCTGCCCTCCAGGGAAACGGAATCGATAACCTTCTGGAAGAAGGTATCCAGCAGCTCCTCGTCCTTGAGCTTGCAGGCGCGCAGATCCATCAGCAGCTTATGCTCCGGGGAGTCTGCCACCTGTTTTGTGGCGAAGGTCAGGTCAATGAGGTTCTTCCCCAGGCTGCCGGAGAGGGTCCGGCGGAGGAGGGCAAAGTATTTATCCGATTCGTTTTCCGGCATCAGGGCCACGGACTGCCGGAATTTGGCGATGATCTCGCCGCTGTCGCTGACATAGCAGCCGCAGATATGGGTGATGGCGCTCCGGTCCCGGCGCAGGTGGCGGCGGATCTCGCCGACTTCTTTATCAATCATGATATTACCTCGTTTCCAACACAAATGTTTCACCATTTTATCACATTCTCCCGGAAAAATCCAGAAGAAATTGGGCCCTCCGGTTTTTCCGGGGGCCCGTTTTTTCAGCAGAGGCGCTTTGCCAGCAGGCTGGTGACCTGGGCGCAGTGGCGGGCGGCAATGGCTTCAAAGGTGGGATAGTCCATTTCCGCGCTGTCGTCGGCCTTGTCGGAGATGGCCCGGAGGATGGCGAAGGGAATCCCATTGCGGTAGGCGGTCTGGGCGATGGCGCCGCCCTCCATTTCCGTGCAGACGGCGCCGGTGGCCGCGATGATTGCCTCTTTCTTCCCCTTTTCCGCCACGAACTGGTCTCCCGTGGCCACCCGGCCCCGGTGGGTGTGGCCGGGATTGACCGCCTCGGCGGCGGCGAAGGCCAGATTGGACAGAGCCTCATCCGCCGGGAAGGCCAGCACGTCCATCCCCGGCACCTGGCCGGGGGCGTAGCCCAGCTGCTCCACGGTAAAATCATGGTACATGGCGTCGGTGCTGATCACCAGATCCCCGATGTCCAGCTTCGCGTTCAGAGAACCGGCCACGCCGGTGTTGACCAGATGGGTGATGGAGAAGCGGTCGATGAGAATCTGGGCGCAGAGGGCGGCGTTGACCTTGCCCACGCCGCAGCGGACCACCACCACGGGAAGTCCCTCCAGGGTCCCTTCGTAAAATCCGCTGCCTGCCACGGTGCGGCAGGTCTTATCTCCCATGGCGGAGATCAGGCTCTCCACTTCCAGCTCCATGGCGCCGATGATGCCGAGTTTTGTCATGGTTTTCCTCCTTATTCCGGGTATACAAGCCGGGTTTCGTCAATATTTTCCAGAAGGGCGGCATATTTTCCGCCCCAGTAGTTGGCCATAGGCAGGTTCATGTCCAGGTAGTTGCCGCAGTCCCTGGCGCTGGCGCCGGGGACGGGACCGGAGTAGTCCCGGATAAAGCGGAAGCAGTTTAACACCAGGGGCAATGCCTCCCGGGAAGTATAATCTCCCGCCAGCAGCAGATAAAAGCCCGTCCGGCAGCCCATTGGCCCGAAATAGAGGACCTTGTCCTTCCACTGCCGGTCGTTTCGCAGGAAGGTAGCGCCCAGATGCTCGATGGTGTGGACCTCGGCGGTGTTGAGGACCGGTTCCTCGTTGGGCTTCGTCAGCCGCAGGTCAAAGGTGGTGACGGTCTCGGACCCCACCTTGTCCTTTCGGGAGACATAGAGGCCTGGCTGCAGCTTGATGTGGTCGATGGTGAAGCTGGTGATCTTTTCCATGGGGACACCTCAATTTCAAGTTTCCAGCATCATAGCACAGTTTTCCTCTTTTTTCAAGCCTGGAAGCATTTTTGCCTCCCTGCCGGGGCTTCCCAACCGGCGGTTGAAGGTCTTTCAACTCCCGGTTGAACAAAAAAAGGTTCCGCCTTAACAAACATTTGATAGCTTTTTGAAGGATTTTATGGCATGATAGATTCATCCAAAGCGTCAGAATCGAAAGGAGCTTACTTATGGAAGAGACAATGGGAAAGAGGATCGCCGGGAACCGCCGGCGGCTGGGTCTAACCCAGGAGCAGCTGGCAGAGAAGCTGGGCGTCACCGCTCAGGCGGTGAGCAAATGGGAGAACGACCAGTCCTGCCCGGACATCCCCATGCTGCCCCGTCTTGCGGAAATCTTCGGGGTCACCACCGACGAAATGCTGGGCGTGGAACGCAGGGCCCCGGAGGCGGCCGTCCAGGAGGCCGAAGTGGTCACAGAGCCGGAAGGCGATTGCCCGCGCGCCCCCGATGACAGCGGCCACTGGGATTTT
>DETX01000024.1 GCA_002362145.1 Clostridiales bacterium UBA3277 | reverse complement strand
TATTTTTATCAGGTAATAGTATGAGAGCTCTGCGTGATCCGTTGAACCCGGGACAACCCGGTCAAAAAGCCTCCGGCAGAGCCGGAGGCTTTTCCGCTTATTTACAGACTTCCTTCAACTGGCTAAGAAGCTCCTGGGCCAGGGCGCTCAGGTCCGCGTCGGTAGCGGCCCCCGTCCTGGGGTCGTTCAGCTTGCCGAGAACGGTGTTGACCGTGTCGGGGAGGGGGAACCGGGCCAGGTCAATCTTCGTCTCCAGAATGGGAAGGTTACCGTCGTCCATGGTGATCTTCTGGAGCTTCTCCCGCCGGGCCGTGCCCCCTGCTGGGGTGAGATCCTCCGCCAGGGCAGTTTTTTTGCAGACCTCCCACAGGGGCGCCACGGACCCCTTCGCCGCCACGGGCCAGCCCCGGGCGATGAGGCCCCCGTTGGAAAGCCCGGTGTCCGGGTCCTCCCGGCCCTTCTCCCACTGGGCGTCCTCCGTGAGGAACTGCCGCAGGAACGCGTAGGCCAGGTCCGGGGTTTTGCACCCGGCGCCCACAGCCCCGTAGAATTTCACCGTGGCCAGAATATTGCCCGCCATGGTGGGCAGGGGCAGGATGGTGAGTTGCTTGCCCTCCGCCTTCGCCATGGCCTGGCAGGCCAGAGCGGTGTCCAGGGTGGCCACCTGGACCGGATAGGGATCGTGGCCGTTTTGGTAGAGGCCCAGGCTCGGGGCGGCCCGGTGGTCAAATTCCGCCCCAATGAGGGCCGTAATCTTCTGGACCAGAGCCAGATAGGTCTGCAAATCCTCCTGGGTGGGAAGGGTCTGGGCCGTGACGTCCCCAAAGAGGGCGCTGGGCCTTCGCTCCCCGGCGCAGGCAAGCACCTTATCCCCGGTCTTAACCAGATATTCCATCCAGTCCCCGAAGCCGGAGGTCTGGACCTCCTCCGGGAGCTTGTCCCCGAAGTCCTCCCAGGCGAACAAAACGGGGATATTATACCGCAGAGGAAGGACATACCGGGCGTCCTCCAGAACACCGGCGGCCATGACCGTCTCCTGAACGGCGGGGAGCTCCTTGTCGGCGTCGTACCAGGACTTCAGGTCCAGGAAGGTCCCCGCCGCCATGGCTGCGTCCACATCGGGGAAGAGGGGCTCCACTCTCCGATAGGTGTACTTTTTGGGATGGTCCAGGGTCAGCGCATTGTCGGTGGGCAGAAGGTACACATCCGGACCGCCGCCCTGGGCGATCTGGGCCCGGAGGTCCTTTAAGTAGTCCGCCCGGGCGTCCTCCTCCGTGGGCAGGACGTCCACCCGGACTTCCACCGGCCCCGCCGTACCGGAGACGGTCTCCGGGAACCGGGCGGCCAGGTCCTGGATCAGGCCCAGCATCCCGCCGGAGGGGGTCTCCTCCGTCACCACCCACAAGGTGGCGCCCTTCTGGGCGGCGGAGGCGGCGCCGCAGACGGGGAGAATCAGGGAAAGCGCCAGAAGCATGGCAAGAATACGAGTTGCAGGTTTCATAAAATTACCTCCTGAAATTGCGAATGTACGCCTCTTTTCCCATCTGTACAGGGCATTTCCGGAATGCGGGAGCAGAGGCTGTGTATCGAAAGTGCGGATGGGTTTTCAGTTGACTTACGTACAGGGATATTCGGTGAAAACAGACAGTGGAATGCCTGATTGCCGACACAGAGAGAAACAGAAAGCAAAATCCCATGGGAAAGGTTTCCTTTAATGCTATTGTAACAAAGATATATAGCAATGTCAAATTGTAACCATTAAGATTTTTTTAAGATTACAAACATTAGCATATTGCACAAAAACCGGGCCCGATTTTCGCCGCCCCTGTCCATCCCTTCGGAAAAAACCGCGGTTTCCGGAAAATCCCCCGGTCCCACGGGGGAGAAACTGGCTTTTTCGGGGAAGAATCGGAAAGGTTTCCTGAAAATTTCGCTTTTTTCTCCCAAAACGTTTGCATTTTGGGAATACCCGTGATATACTATTCGTGCCGTTTTTGAGCGTGTTGAAAAAGATAACAAAAAAAGCGAAAAAGGTTTATTGAAAGAATGAAAGGGGTCGTGAGAATGTCTCACAAGTATGTCTATCTCTTTACCGAAGGTAACGGTAAAATGCGAGAGCTTCTGGGTGGCAAGGGCGCTAACTTAGCGGAAATGACCAACATTGGTCTGCCTGTCCCTCAGGGCTTTACTATTTCTACGGAGGCCTGCACCCAGTATTATGAGGATGGCCGCCAGATTAACGACGAAATCAAGGCCGAGATCATGTCCTATGTGGACAAGCTCCAGGAAATCACCGGCAAGAAGTTCGGCGATAAGGAGAACCCCCTGCTGGTCTCTGTCCGTTCCGGCGCCCGGGCCTCCATGCCCGGCATGATGGATACCATTTTGAACCTGGGCCTCAACGAGGACGTGGTGGAGGTCATGGCCGCCAAGTCCGGCAATCCCCGCTGGGCCTGGGACTGCTACCGCCGCTTCATCCAGATGTACTCGGACGTGGTCATGGAGGTGGGCAAGAAGTATTTCGAGGCGCTCATCGACCAGATGAAGGAGCGCAAGGGCGTCAAGCAGGACGTGGAGCTTTCCGCCGAGGACCTCAAGGAGCTGGCCTTCCAGTTCAAGGCCGAGTATAAGAATAAGCTGGGCGTGGACTTCCCCACGGACCCCAAGGAGCAGCTCATGGGGGCCATCAAGGCCGTGTTCCGCTCC
>DETX01000071.1:5072-5296 GCA_002362145.1 Clostridiales bacterium UBA3277 | reverse complement strand
GCTTTCGGGTCTTCCTCTTTTTCCATTTTCTGGGGGAATCCGCCGAAAAAGCGGGCTTCCCGGCCTCCGATTTGAAAAAAAGCGGGAACGCCTCCCCCATCCCATTGCTTTTACCGGCGTTTTGTGCCATAATAGTAAAAATCTTACTTTCGAAAGGACGTGATCTCATGGCAAAGCCTCTGGTCGCCATTGTCGGGCGACCCAACGTGGGCAAGTCCATGCTG
>DETX01000071.1:0-4776 GCA_002362145.1 Clostridiales bacterium UBA3277 | reverse complement strand
CAACGTGGGCAAGTCCATGCTGTTTAATAAGCTCACCGGAACGCGGACCTCCATCGTGGAGGACACCCCCGGCGTCACCCGGGACCGGATCTACGGCGACTGCGAGTGGTGCGGCCGGACCTTCTCCCTGGTGGACACCGGCGGTATCGAGCCGGGGACAGACAGCGATATGCTCAAATTCATGCGCCGTCAGGCGGAGATCGGCATTGAACTGGCCGACGCCATCATCATGGTGGCCGATGTCCGCAGCGGCGTCACCGCCGCCGACCAGGATGTGGCCGCCATGCTCCGCAAATCCGGCAAGCCCGTGGCCCTGGCCGTCAACAAATGCGACTCCACCGGCCTGGTAAACCCCGATGTCTTTGAATTTTACGCCCTGTCCATCGGGGACCTGTTCGAGACCTCCGCCGTCCACGGCCATGGCACCGGCGATCTTCTGGACTGGGTCATCGCCAACATCCCCGAAGAGCCGGAGCAGGAAGAAGAGAGCGACGTCATCCGGGTGGCCATCGTGGGAAAGCCCAACGTGGGAAAATCCAGCCTTCTCAACCGTATTCTGGGGGAGGAGCGGGTCATCGTCTCCAACGTGGCCGGCACCACCCGGGACGCCATCGACTCCTATTTTGAAAACGACACCGGCAAGTACTGCTTCATCGACACCGCCGGAATGCGCCGCAAGAGCAAGGTGGACGACGCCATCGAGAAATACTCCAATATGCGCTCCATCAGCGCCATCGAGCGGGCGGACGTGTGCCTCATTCTCATCGATGCCGCCGACGGCGTCACCGAGCAGGACACCAAAATCGCGGGACTGGTCCACGAGGCGGGAAAGGCCGCCGTCATTGTGGTGAACAAATGGGACGCGGTGGAAAATAAGGAGACCAACACCATGCGGGACATGGAGGCCAAGATCCGCCAGGATCTGAGCTATATGCTCTACGCCCCCGTGGTATTCCTGTCCGCCCTGACGGGCCAGCGGGTGGACAGGCTCTTTGACATCATCCAGGAGGTCCACCGTCAGAATACCTCTCGCATCACCACCGGAGCCCTCAACAGCGTTCTGGCCGACGCCACTGCCCGGGTCCAGCCGCCCACGGACAAGGGCCGCCGCCTGAAGATTTATTACATGACCCAGGCCAGCACCAAGCCCCCCCATTTCGTCATTTTCTGCAACGACGCCCGGCTGTTCCATTTCAGCTACCAGCGTTATCTGGAAAATCAGATCCGGGAGGTCTTTGGCCTCCAGGGAACCCCCATTCGGATCACCATCCGCCAAAAGGGTGACAAGGAGGAATCCTGATGCTCTACGCAACCGTGATTACGGTGCTCACCTGCTATCTGCTGGGAAATCTCAACGGAGCGGTCTGCGCCTCCGCCCTTCTCCACGATGACGTCCGCAACCACGGCAGCGGCAACGCGGGCCTGACCAACTTCATCCGCAATTACGGCGCCAGCCGGAGCCTGATGGTCATCGCCATCGACACCGGCAAGGCGGCTCTTGCCTGTCTTTCCGCCGGGCTCATCTTCGAGCCCATGGGTCTCGGGACCGAGGGCAGGGTTCTGGGGGGCCTGAGCGTACTTTTGGGCCATACCTTCCCGGCGCTGCTGGGCTTTCGGGGGGGCAAGGGCATTTTGAGCGGCCTCATTGTGGCCCTGGTCATCGACTGGCGGGTGGCGGTCATCATTTTGGCGGTGTTCTCCCTGGCCTATGGCCTCTCCGGCTACGTCTCCCTGGGCTCCGTCCTCGCCGGGGCCGCCTTCGGCATCTGCTTCGCCTGGCTGCACCACGACAATCTCCCGGTGGTCATCGGCACCACCCTCATCAGCCTGCTGGTGCTGTTCATGCACCGGGGCAATATCTCCCGGCTGCTCCACGGCCAGGAGCAAAAGACCAACCTCTTCGGGAAAGGAAAGCAGTCATGAGGGCGGCGGTGGTGGGAAGCGGCGCCTGGGGCACGGCCCTGGCCATCCGCCTGTGTCAAAACGGCCACGACGTCACCCTCTGGACCCGGCATCCGGAGATGCAGCAGACCCGCTGCAACCCCCGGCTTCCCGGGGCGGTGCTGCCGGAAAATCTCACAATCTCCGGGGACTTGGGCTGCGTCTCCGGCTGCCCCCTGGTGGTCATGGCCAGCCCCTCCTTTCCCCTGCGCGCCGTCTGCCGTCAGACGGCCCCCTACCTGGACCGGGACACGGTGCTCGTCTCCGTCACCAAAGGCTTAGAGCAGGGCACCCATCTGCGGATGAGCCAGGTGGCGGCCCAGGAGACGGGAAACCGGGTGGTGGTCCTCACGGGCCCCTCCCACGCCGAGGAGGTCTCCCGGGGCATCCCCACGGGGTGTCTCGCCGCCAGCGAGGACCAGAATTTGGCGGAATTTGTCCAGGACGCCTTTATGGCCGACGCCTTCCGGGTCTACACCAGTCCCGACCCGGTGGGTGCGGAGCTGGGGGGTGCGCTGAAAAACGTCATCGCCCTGTGCGCCGGAATTGTGGACGGCATGGGCTTCGGCGACAACACCAAGGCCATGCTCATGACCCGGGGCCTCACCGAAACCGCCCGGCTGGGGGTCGCCCTGGGTGCCCGGAAGGCCACCTTCGCGGGACTGGCCGGCATCGGCGACCTCATTGTGACCTGTACCTCCATGCACTCCCGGAACCGCCGGGCCGGCATCCTCATCGGCCAGGGGAAGGACCCCCAGGCCGCCATGGAGGAGGTGGGCGCCGTGGTGGAGGGCTACTACGCCGCCCGGTCCGCCTGGGAGCTGGGGCAGTCCAAGGGCATCGATATGCCCATCACCGAGGCGGCCTACCGGGTGCTCTATGAGGGCGCGCCGGTGGGGCAGGCCGTTCAGTCTCTCCTCAGCCGCCAGAGAAAGGCGGAGTCCGAGGACGCGGGCTGGCTCTAATCAAAGAAAACCCCTTCGCATGGTTTTTACCCATGCGAAGGGGTACATTTTTCGCTGGCAAAATAAAAACGCCGCCAGAGTTGGCGGCGTAATTATCAGCTACTATCAGATGGCGCGCTCGACCTTATTGGAGCGGAGGCATCTGGTGCAGGCGTATACATGGCAGGGAGTTCCGTTCACGATCGCCTTAACGCGCTTGACGTTGGGCTTCCATTCACGATTGGAACGTCTGTGGGAGTGGGACACCTTGATACCGAAAGTCACGCCCTTGCCACAAAAATCGCACTTAGCCATTCATTGCACCTCCCATCGGATGTTTCCTCAACAAACTACGCCCTTAGAGGCGCTCAGTTATGATATCAAATTTTGCCGGAAAAAGCAAGCACTTTTTTGAAATTTTTTAGATTTTCCCAAAATGCTTGATATTCCACCCGGCGGCAGGTATAATGGATAAAAGGGAAGTTCTGATTAAATCAGCAAGAGCTGACGGCGAGAGATTTTGGTTCAAGCGAAAGTTCATAAAGCCGAGAAATACTGGATGTATTTCCGGTTTTATGAACTGCACGATTGGGGCAAAAGATCCGCCGCTCAGCCGCCGCCGATTTATTCAGAGTTTACAAAGTATTTCTTCCGAGGTGCCCTGCCATGATCGAAACCTACAGCGTTCCCCTGTCCACCCTGGTCAAGGAATTCCACCTGGATGTGGCCTACGCTTCCACGGACTTTTCCTCCATCCGCATCACCGTGGAGGACGTGGCCCGGCCCGGCCTTCAGCTGGCGGGCTATTTTGACCACTACGAGCCCATGCGCCTTCAGGTCATGGGCAATGTGGAAATGAGCTACGTTTCCAAATTCGCCCCCATCGACCGGACTACCGTCTTTGACCGGCTGTTCTCCTACAAATTCCCGGCCCTTCTCATCGCCCGGGGCATCCCTCCCCACAAGGAAATGCTGGAAATGGCCAAAAAGCACAACATAACCATTTTGCAAACCAAGGAGGCCACCTCCGCCATCGTCTCCACCATCATCACCTATCTGCGGGACGCCCTGGCCCCCCGGATCACCCGCCACGGGGTCTTTGTGGAGGTCTACGGCGAGGGAATCTTGCTCATGGGCGACAGCGGCATCGGCAAGAGCGAGGCCGCCGTGGAGCTGCTCAAGCGGGGCCACCGGCTCATTTCCGACGACGCAGTGGAAATCCGCCGGGTCGCCACCAACTCCCTGGTGGGCACCGCGCCGGAGCTCATCCGCAACTACATCGAGCTGCGGGGCATCGGCATCATCAACGTGGCGAAGCTCTACGGCATGGGCGCCGTTAAGCTGGAAAACGCCATCAACCTGGTGGTGAACATTGTGCCCTGGAATTCCCAGGAGGCCTACGACCGGCTGGGCCTTGAGGACCAGTTCACGGAGATTCTGGGGGTGAAGGTGCCCATGTACACCATCCCCATCACCCCCGGCCGGAACCTGGCGGTGATTCTGGAGGCGGCGGCCATGAATAACCGGCAGAAGAAGATGGGCTACAACGCCGCCATGGAGTTCACCGAGCAGATCAACCGCCATTTCGACGAGGCCATGGGGAAATAAGCATGAAGGAATTGACCATCGGGCCCAACGACGCCGGTCAGCGGCTGGACCGCTTCCTGGAAAAGGCGGTGCCCCTGCTGCCCGCCTCCCTGGCGCAAAAATACATCCGCATCAAGCGCATCAAGCACAACGGCGGCCGGGCCCAGCGGGACACCCGGCTCACCGCCGGGGATAAATTGCAGCTGTACATTAACGACGAGTTCTTCGACAAGCCCCGGGAGGACAACGCCTATCTCACCGTGGCCGCGCCGAAGCTGCACATCGTCTACGAGGACGCCCACAT
>DETX01000086.1:10410-22883 GCA_002362145.1 Clostridiales bacterium UBA3277 | reverse complement strand
CAGAAATGGCAGCGCCGTCAGGCGATGCCAATCTAATAAAACCGAAGGGTTTTATTAGATTTTAGTATGAATCAGAAAAAAGAACGCTTCCTGATCGTGGCTCTCATGATCAGGAAGCGTTTTTCTGTGTGAACTTCGAAATGTGGTTTCTCCCGAATCAGGGAACGATCACCAGCTCCGATCCTGCCTCGCGGATCGCCTGGGCCGTGACCTGGGAAATGCCGCTGTCCGTAATGATGGTGTCCACATCCTTCAGCGCGCAGATCTTTACCAGGCTGCTCCTTCCGAATTTGCTGGAATCCGCCAGGACGATGGTGCGGCTGGCGGCCTGGCGCATTTGGTTCTGGAGCTTGGCCTCGCTGAAGCGCTGGTCCGTCAGGCCGATGGCCGGGTCTACGCCGCTTACGGTCATAAACAGGATATCAATGTGCAGCTGATCCAGCATCGGCGTGAAATCGCTGGACAGGGCCAGCTCCTCCTTGCTCAGGATTCCCCCGGTGAGAATGATGGTAAAATTCGGACATTCGGACAGAATCAAAGCAATCTGCACCGAATTCGTAATGACGGTGAGGAATTTAAACCGCTTTTTCAGCTCCACGGCCATCACCTGGCTGGTGCTGCCGTAGTCCAGCGCAACAACCTGCCCCTCTTCCACCAGGGAGGCCGCGTAGCTTACGATGGCCGCCTTCTGCTCCATATGCTGTGTATTGCGGACCTTGAGGGAGACATATTCCCCTCTCGGTTCCTTTTCCGGCTGGGCGTTTTCGGCAGGCACCGCGCCGCCGTGGACACGCTCAAGCTGGCCCTTCTGCTCAAGATACGCCAGATCCTTTCGCACGGTCTCGGAAGAAACCCCCATCCGCTTTACAAGGTCTGCGGTATGAACAATTCCATCCCGATTGGCTAAATCCAAAATAAGGGAATAACGCTGGGGTGCCAGCATGCTTCCTCACTCCTTCCCTGGCTGAGCCATCATTCCGGGCGGCTGCAAAACGGCTTATCCGCCGCCCGGCGGCTGACTGTCTCTTTATTATAACGCAGGCGCTCATTTATGCAAGTACAATTGCATCCTTATTTGTGATAGAATACCACACCCAGCCTCGAATGTAAACCCAACAGATTGCACAATCCGCCTGTGTTCCCTTTGGTTATTCTGTAGAAAGTTGGATTTAATTGTGTTTTGTTGTTGCAATTCCAAGAAAAAACAGATACACTTGGGTTGTGCAGTTGGAAAGCCTGCGTGAAACCAAGAAGAGCAGAAATCTGAAAGGAGTATTTTCCACATGAGTAACCAAACAAAAGCCAACATTGTGAAAGCCGCCCCCTCCCGGTGGTTGGTTTTCTGCATTCTGACCCTCTCCGGCGGAATTGCGTTCAAAGTATCCAGCATGAAGGATATGTTCTATGTCCCCATGCAGCAGTTCATGGGTCTGACGAACACCCAGATCGGCGGCGCCCTCAGCGCTTACGGCATCGTCCAGACCATCGGTCTGATTTTCGGCATCTACGTCTGCGATATGATCAGCAAGAAGTACATGATCGGCGGCTCTCTGATCGGCATCGGCATTGTGGGTGTCTACATCTCCACCTTCCCCGGCTACTGGGGCTTCCTGGTTGCCTTCGGCGTCCTGGCCATCCTGGGCGAGGTCACCTACTGGCCCGTGCTGCTCAAGGCCATCCGTCTGCTGGGCGATGAAAAGACCCAGGGCCGTATGTTCGGCTTTTTGGAAATGGGCCGGGGCATTGTGGACGTAATCGTCGCATCCAGCGCGCTGGCCGTGTTCCGCGCCATGGGCGAAGGCGCCGCGGCTCTGCGGGGCGGCATTCTGTTCCTGTCCGCCATCACCGCCATCGCCGGTGTCCTGTGCCTGATTTTCGTTCCCAACGACGAGAAGCGGGTTGACGAAAACGGCAAGGAAATCAACAAGGCCAAGGCCGCCTTCGGCGGCATGATGCAGGCCCTCAAGAGCGTGGACATCTGGGCTGTCTCCCTGAACGGCTTCGCCGTCTACTGCGTCTACTGCGGCCTGACCTACTTCATCCCCTTCCTGAACCAGATCTATCTGCTCCCCGCCACCGCTGTGGGTATGTACGGCATTCTGAACCAGTACGGCCTGAAAATGGTTGGCGGCCCCATCGGCGGCTTCATGTCCGACAAGGTCCACAAGTCCAGTGCCAAGCACATCCGTGCCGGTTTCCTGGTCTGCATCGTCGCCATGATCGCTTTCCTGCTGATCCCCCACGAGGCCCTGGGCCAGAGCGGCAAGTGGTTCATCGGCGCTGCCTGCACCCTGGGCTTCGGCGCCATTGTTTTCACCATGAGAGCCGTGTTCTTCGCCCCCATGGACGAGGTCAAGGTCCCCACCGAGATCACCGGCGCTGCCATGAGCCTGGCCTCCCTGGTCATCTACCTGCCCAACGCCTTTGCCTACGTCATGTACGGCAGCTTCCTGGATAACTTCCCCGGCATCACCGGCTTCCGCATTGTATTCTGCGTCATGATCGCTTGGGCTGTGGTCGGCCTGGGCATCTCCACCTTCCTGATCCACAGAATCAAGCTGCATCAGCAGCAGTAATTCGGAATTTCTATCTGAAATGAGGTCAATCACATGATTAAAATTGGATTGGATACCGAGAGCCTGCACCTGTGGTTCCAGAATAAGCGGATGGACATCTTCGGCTTCATCGAGAAGGCCCATGAGTTTGGTCTGGACGGCGTCATGATCAACCTGATCAAGGACTACAACCTGGACCCGGAGTGGGGCACTCTGGAAAGCTGTGAGCCGGAGCATCTTGCCAAGGTGAAGGCCCTGCTGGATAAGTACCATATGTACGCGGAGTTTGCCACCAAGCGTCTTGACTACGATCATCTTCTGAAGGTGATTCAGGTGGCCGACGCCATTGGTGTAGACATCATCCGCACCTACATCCCCATCACCCTGGGCTGCTCCCAGGACCGCAAGACCGGCGGCGAGGGCCGCTATGACCTGGGAAAAATCCGTCTGGACTTTGACCCCAAGGTGTATGACGATGCCGTCGTCTCCCTGAAGGCCATGGTTCCCGTGCTGAAGAAGTACCGCATCAAGCTGGCTCTGGAAAATCATGAGTATGAGACCTCTGAAGAGCTGGTGCGTGTGGTCCGGGAAGTGAATTCCCCCTGGGTGGGCCTTCACTATGACTTCGGCAATCCCATGATGGTGTGGGAGGAGCCCGTAAAGGCCGCTGAGAACATGGCCCCCTATACCCTGACCACCCACTTCAAGGATCACATTGTCATCCCCTGCCCGGAGGATAAGTACGGCTATGTGGTGTGCGGCGTCCCCGCCGGCACCGGCAACATCGATCTGAAACAGTGCCTGAAGATCATGATGGACAATTCCACTTTGACACGGCTGAACGTGGAAATGTGCTATCCCTACTGCGCGCAGTTCAAGCGCTCCAAGGGCGCCGGCGGCGTGGAGGAGCTGGGGGAGGGCTGCTTCAAGATCGAGCCTCCCCTGTACGATCCCCAGGTCATTCAGCCCAGCCAGTACTACTATCCCCAGGAGGTTTCCCAGGAGCTGCTGGATGAGCTGCTGCAAAAGCAGATGGAGGGTGCCCGGCAGAGCGCCGAGTACGCCAAGAAGCTATGTGCGGAATACGCCCAGCTGTAAAATAAGGTAAAAACATCAAATACAGGGGAGCGTCCTTGCGGACGCTCTCCTCTTGGAGGTAGAAATTATGGACCAACTGATGGAGTGGTTGGATACCTTTAACAGTTGGCTATGGGGCAACTGGCTGTTATTCGTTCTCATCGGCATCGGCATTCTCTACACGGTCATTACCGGCGGCGTTCAGATCCGCCATTTTGGCTACATTCTCAAAAAGACCCTGTGGGAACCCATCCGTTCCCGCCAGAAGGACTCCCAGGAAAAGGGAGCGATTTCCTCATTTCAGGCCCTGTGCACGGCGGTGGCCTCCTGTGTGGGAAGCGGCAACATCGTAGGCGTCTCCACCGCGGTCCTGGCCGGCGGTCTGGGCGCGCTTTTCTGGATGTGGCTTGCCGCCTTTGTGGGCATGGCCACCAAGTACGGCGAGATCATTCTCGGTATGCTCTACCGGGAGAAAAACGACGAGGGCGCCTACATCGGCGGCCCCATGTACTATATCCGCAAGGGCCTGCACGCCCCCTGGCTGGCGGCAATCTGCGCCTTCTTCATGGTCATCCAGATCATCAGCGGCAACTTTATCCAGTCCAACACCATCGCCGGTGTTCTTCAGGATAACTTCCACATCCCCACCCTGATCACCGGCATTGCCCTGGTTGTCATTGTCATGGTGATCACCCTGGGCGGAATGAAGCGCCTGGCCCATGTGGCCGAGCGCATGGTTCCCTTCATGGCCTGCGTCTACGTTCTGGGCGGACTGATCATCATCTTCGCCAACATCACCAAGGTGCCCGGCGTCATCGCCGACATCTTTGCCGGTGCCTTCGGCCTTCGTGCCATGGCCGGCGGCGCGGCGGGCAGCATGATCGTCGCCATGCAGCGCGGCGTTGCCCGGGGCCTGTACTCCAACGAGGCCGGCGAGGGCTCCGCTCCTGTCATCCACTCCGCCGCTTCCGTGAAGCACCCCGCCCAGCAAGGCATCACCGGCGTCACGGAGGTTTTCCTGGACACCTTTGTTCTGTGCACCATCACCGGCCTGGTTCTGGGCGTTACCGGCGTTTTGGAGCAGGACATTCCCGGAAACGTGCTGGCCATCTACGCCTTTGCCAGCGTATGGAAGCCTCTGCGGTATGTGGTGGCCCTGAGCCTTCTGCTGTTCTGCCTGACCACCCTGATGAGCCAGTGGTATTTCGGCTTCGTGGGCTTGAGCTATCTGTTCCGGCGTTCCGTTGCCGATAAGTTTAAGTACATCTTCCCCTGCTTCTGCATCATCGGCGCCCTGGCAAGGATTGATCTGGTCTGGACCATTCAGGACATCGCCCTGGGTCTGCTGACCCTGCCCAACCTGGTGGCCCTGGTCGTGCTGTGGCCTAAGGTCAGAGCCGCTACGAAGGAATTCTTCCAGGACGGTGCATATTTGGAATGAGAATCGCACTGATCATTCTGGGAAATCTTCTCATGACCTCGGCGTACGCGTTTTTTACCGTGCCCCTGAAGATCATCAACGGCGGCGTCACCAGCTTTTCCCTGATTCTCTCCGAGCTGACGGGCCTGGACACGGCCCTCATCGCCAATGGGATCACCGTTTTGTTTATGCTGCTGTGCCTGCTCTTTCTGGGGAAGGACTACTTCCTGGGCTCCGTCCTCGGCGGCGTGAGCTATATGGTTTCTTTTTCCTTCTTTCATTCCCTGGATCTGTGTCTGATCCGGCAGCGCCCCCTGGCGGTGGTGATCGCCGCGGTCATGGTAGGGGCCGGGTATTTTCTGTGCCTCAGCCAGCATTCCACCGGCGTCAGCTTCGACACTTTGGCATTGATCCTAAACCGGAAAAACCCCAAAATCAACGTGGCCGCCGCCATGTTCGTAATCAATACGGTGGTGCTGCTGCTGGGATTTTTGCATTACGGACCGGAGTCCGTCGCCTATGGTCTTGCCTTCACGGCCATCCAGGCTCTGACCCTGGACGGCCTGACAAAGCTGTGGAATCAGCGGCAGGCAAAAAGACGGAACCCCTCCGGGCGGCAGAAGCCCCGGGTAAGCCATTCTCTGTAAGCCGCAATTGTTAAATCACCCGCGTAAGCACAATGTTACCCCCCATGCGCCATCCGCATGGGGGGTTCGTCTGTCCGTCAAAACTTTTCTAAATGTCCGCGTCCATGTTCGATTCCAGCACCAGCGCCTCCCCGGTGACGGGATGGATAAATTCCAGTTTTTTGGCGCACAGCATCTGATGCCGCAGCCCCAGTGCCCCGGAAAGCGCCTGGGATTCCGGACTTCCGTACTGGGGGTCCCCCAGAATCGGAAAGCCCATCCATGCGCAGTGGACCCGGAGCTGATGGGTCCGGCCAGTGATGGGCTGAAGCTCCAGCCTGCACAGCTTCTCCCCCCGCTCCAGGACCTGAAACCGGGTTCTGGACAGCTTTCCGTCCTCCCGGACCTCCCGCAGAAGGCTTGGCGGCGGCCGCCGGGCAATGGGCGCGTCGATGACCCCCGCCTCCTCCGCCGGGCCGCCGAATACCAGGGCGTGGTAGCTCTTTTGCAGCGGCGTCTCTTGGAACCTCGCGTGGACATAGGAATTTTTCGCCAGAAGGGTGATTCCGAAGGTGTCCCGGTCCAGCCGGGTCACGGGATGGAAGGCGGAATTCTGCCCGGTACGGCGGTAATACCCCGCCACAAGGTTCGCGAGAGTCCCGAAATTTTTGGCTCTGGAGGGGTGAATCAGCATCCCGGCGGGCTTATCCACCACCAAAATGTCCCCGTCCTCGTATAAAACGGAAAGATGCCCCTCCTCCGCCGGATATTCCGGGGTTTCCTCGTCCAAACGCACTGTGATCACATCCCCGGGCTCCACAGGAAAGTTGGTCCGCTGAGGGGCGCCGTTGACCCGGATGCCGTCGCCCCATTTGAGCTTATTCATGAGGGCGGAGGACATTTTCAGCTCCCCCCGCAGAAAGGAGGACAGCCGTCCCGCCCGCAGGGCGGTGTGCCTCAGTTCCATTTTCCTACCCCTTCCTATGGCCTGACCATTTTGTAAAAGGTTCCCGGGCCCATGCCGGTCACCTGATCAAATGGCCCTCCCACAATTTGAAATCCGGCCCTCTGGTAGCAGCGCACTGCCCGCTCATTCCAGGTGCGGACTTCCAGGTACAGCGGCTTTCCGGGACAGCGCCGCTTTGACAGGGCGTATGCCTCCTCCAGGATCTTTTGCCCGAAGCCCTGACCGCAGAGCTCCGGCTTCACCCCGATGCCGACAAAGACCGCCTGTGCTTCCTCCAGGAGATTGGTAAAGCCCACAAGCTGCCCTTCCCAGTACCAGGCCGCGTAGTTGCCCTCCCGCCGGGGATTGCAGAATCCGGCCTGCCTTTCCACCATGCTTTCATAGGGCGCGAGGTTGTAGGCCGCGTATTCCCCTTCGTATTTCCAGGCGCAGATCTCCCGTTTCTCCGCCTGAGTCAGCGGATACCCCATTTTCATAGGCTGCCTTCCTCCTGTCCATCCATGAAAAAATGCCCGCCAAATCTGGCAGGCATTTTATTTTAGGCCGCACCGCATAATGGGACAAGGATTTTCGGCGAGAGATTTTGTTCCAATCGAAAGTGTGAAAAATGTGGGAATACTTTGTGTATTTCCCGTTTTTCACACTGCACGATTGGGGCAAAAGATCCGGCGAAAACCGCCGCTCCCATTGTGCGGTGTTGCCTCAGTTCAGAGCGGCCTTAGCCTTCTCAACAACAGCGGCGAAAGCGGCGCTGTCCTGGATAGCCATCTCGGACAGGCTCTTGCGGTTCATCTCAATACCGGCCTTCTTAATGCCGTTCATGAACGTGGAGTAGTTCATGCCGTAGGGAGCCACGGAAGCGCTGATCCGGGCGATCCACATGCGACGGTAATCACGCTTCTTCTGCTTGCGGCCAGCGAAAGCGTAGTTGCCGGACTTCATGACCTGCTGCTTGGCCATCTTGAAGTGCTTGGACTTGGAGCCCCAGTAGCCCTTCGCCAGCTTCAGGGTAGCATTTCTTCTCTTGCGCGTCATCATCGCGCCTTTAACTCTAGCCATGTTTCAGTATCCTCCTTCTGCCTTACTTGTACGGGATCATCTTTTTGATTGCGTCCACGTTGGTCACGTCGGCGTAAGCGGTCGCACGCAGATGGCGGGTACGCTTGGTGGTTTTCTTGGTCAGGATGTGGCTCTTGTAGGCGCTGGCTCTCTTCACCTTACCGGTCTTGGTCAGGTTGAATCTCTTCTTCGCGCCGCTGTGGGTCTTGAGCTTGGGCATAGGTAGGTTCTCCTTCCGTTATCGTTTGTAACTCGTAATTTACTTACCGTTCTTAGGGGTCAGGAACATCGACATAAAGCGGCCTTCCAGCTTGGGATTTTTCTCCATGGAAGCGATCTCGGAGCATTTGTCCGCAAACTCCAGCAGGAGCTTTTCACCCAGATTGGTATGGGCCATTTCCCGTCCGCGGAAGCGGACGCTGACCTTGACCCGGTTGCCGTCCTGCAAAAACTTCTGGGCGGCACGGACCTTGGTATCCAGGTCGTTGGTGTCGATGCTGGGGCTCATGCGGATCTCCTTGACCTCCACCACCCGCTGATTCTTCCGGGCCTCCTTCTCCCGCTTCTTCTGATCGAAGCAGAACTTGGAGTAGTCCATGATCTTGCACACAGGGGGGACAGCGTTGGGTGAGATCTTCACCAGATCCAGGCCCTGCTCCTCGGCCATGGCATTGGCTTGGGCAGCCGAAACAATGCCAAGCTGAGCGCCGTCGGCGCCGATCAGGCGGACCTCCTTGTCCCGGATGTCCTCATTGAGCTGATGGTCTAACTTTGCGATGATAAGCACCTCCAAATCAACAGCAAAAAAGCGGATGCCAAAGCATCCGCGCATAGTTTCCCTTTCCTCCGCCGGGAAGGGAAATATGGACCGTTTCGCGTCTGCTTACGGTGAGGCGGATGTTCAGCCTTCTTCATTACCGGGGTATTCTACCACAGAAAAGGAGAATTGTCAAGGACTTTTTCTTCCCGGCGGAATATCTTATGCGTCCTTTGGGTAGGATTATTCCACATCCCCCACAAGCGTCCCCGGCTCTCCCGTGAAGGCCGAGAGGACCTCCACCGTAACGCCGTGCTCCTTTGCCATCTCCACGCTCCGGTCGTGGAGAACCTGGGCCCCATGCCGTGTAAGGGCCAGCATCCGGTCATAGCCGATGCGGCCAAAGCGCCGGGCCTCGGGATAGATTCTGGGGTCCCGATCGTAGACCCCGTCCACGTCCGTAAAAATCTGGCACACGTCCGCCTTCAGGCAGGCCGCCAGGGCCACCGCCGTGGTATCCGACCCGCCCCGGCCCAGGGTGGTCACGTCTCCGTCGTCGTCCACGCCCTGAAATCCCGCCACCACCACAATCTTTCCCCCGTCGATCTCCCGCCGGATGCGGCCAGGGTCCACGGCGCGGATGCGGGCATTCGCGTGAACGCCGTCGGTATAGATGCCGGCCTGGGGCCCCGTCAGGCTCACCGCCGGATGGCCCAGGGACCCGATGGCCATGGCCGTCAGCGCCGCGGACATCTGCTCCCCGGCGGCCAGATACGCGTCCATCTCCCGGGGGGAGCCCCGGCGGTTAACCTCCGATGCCCGGCGGATCATCCGGTCCGTGGTGTCCCCCTGGGCCGAGACCACCATGACAACCTGATGCCCCTGGCGGCTTAAATCCACAGCCCGCCGGGCGGCGGAGAGAATCCGCTCCCGGTCCGTCAGCGAGGTGCCTCCGTATTTTTGCACGTACAGCATATACATTCCTCCCGGCGCCATCCTATGTCAGCAAAGGAGGAATGGTGCCGGAAATGCGGAGGCCGCAAAAAAGGAGCCGCGCAGCGGCTCCTCCCGGATATTCGGTTTTCAGCCGGCCAGAACCTCGGCCTTCACCACGCCGTGGAACTGGGACAGCAGGTTCATCAGCTCCTCCAGGGGCATGGTCAGATCGATGGTCTCGGCGGAGATGGTCACCACCGCCGTGCCGTTGGTGGGCACGATGGAGTTGATGGTGATGATGTTTGCCTTGGCGTCGGCATAGAGCCGGAGAATTTCCGACAGAAGCCCCGGCTCATCGTGGAGCAGGAGCTGGAAGGTGATGATCCGCCCGGTCATCATATTCTGGAAAGGAAGCACCGCGTCCCGGTACTTATAAAAGGCGCTGCGGCTGATGTCGGTCATCCGGGTGGCCTCGTTCACCGTCTCCGCCTCGCCGGTGGAGAGCAGGCGCTTGGCCTCGGCGACCTTCAAAAAAACCTCAGGAAGGGCTGACGCTTCCACGATGTAGTATTTCGGTTGTCCTGACATACGTCCTCCTCATGTCTCATTTGTTTTTGGGAGAATCACAAATGTTTTTCACATACGTATTGTAGCATACATTTTCAAAAAAGCAACACCTCATTGCAGGTCGAAAGGCGGTTTTTCATGGGTCCCGGAGGGAAAAAAGTTCTGTTCCTGGCCGCGCTGTTTCTCATCGCGTGGCTGAGCCTCAAATTTCTGCTGCCCATCCTGTCCCCCTTCCTTCTGGGACTGGGACTGGCCCTGGCCGCCGAGCCCATGACGGGCTTTCTCACCCGGCGGCTCCATCTGCCCCGGGGGGCAGCGGCGGGCATCGGCGTCACGCTGGCCTTTGCCCTGCTCATGGCGGTGCTGCTGCTTCTGGGGGCCCTGCTGGTCCGGGAGCTGGGGGCCCTGGCAGGGGTGCTTCCGGAGTTGGAGGAGGCCGTCCAGTCGGGGGTGTCGCTTCTGCGGACCTGGCTGCTGGACCTGGCCGCCGGGACGCCCCCCGGAATCCGTCCCCTCCTCCGGGACGGCGTGGCTACCCTGTTCACCGACGGGGCCGCCCTGGTGGACCAGTTTCTGCGGTTCTTCCTCTCCCTGGCGGGAAGCCTCCTCAGCCACATCCCGGCCAGCGCTCTGGGCCTGGGCACCGCGGTCATCTCCGGCTTCATGTTCTCCGCCAAGCTCCCCCGCATCCGCACCTGGCTCCGCTGCCGCCTCTCCCGGGAGAAGCTCCGGCCCCTGCTGGACACCCTGGGCAGAATGCGCTCCGCGGCAGGGGCCTGGCTGAAGGCCCAGCTGCGGCTCATGGCCGTAACCTTTCTCATCCTGCTGGGCGGGCTCTGGGCCCTGCGGGTCCCCTATGCCCCGGGCTGGGCGGCGGCCATCTGCCTGGTGGACGCCTTTCCGGTGCTTGGCACGGGAACGGTGCTGCTGCCCTGGGCCCTCATCTCCCTGCTCCAGGGGGATCAGGTCCTGGCCCTGGGCCTGCTGGGCCTCTACGGCGGCGCGAGCCTGACCCGGTCCATTCTGGAGCCCCGGCTGGTGGGCCACCAATTGGGATTGGACCCCCTGGTCACCCTCATCGCCCTCTACGCCGGATACAAGCTCTGGGGCATCGGCGGAATGCTTCTGTCCCCCCTTCTGGCGGTAACGGCCCTCCAGGCCGCCCCCCGTTCCCCCGGCGGAGACTCCTGAATCAGCCGAAAACGGCCTTTGGGAGTCTCCGTTTCTTTGCGTTTTTTACAAAATTCCCAGCTTCCTATTGTACATCCAGCTCAGATTTGCTATAATATAGAGAAAATGTGTTTAATGGATGTGCGCGAACTATGAAATATGGAATTTGGAATGTACAGGAGCCGTCGCCTGCCGCGGTGAACGCCCTCTCGGGGGCGGGCTACTCCCCCCTCACCGCCATGATTCTGGCGGCCCGGGGCATCGAAAACCCGCACCAGGCCCAAGACTACTTAGACTGCAACGCCCCCCTGCCGGACCCCTACCGGATGACGGACATGGACCTGGCCGCCGGCCGGGTGGCTCTGGCCCTGAGCCGTGGGGAGAAAGTCGCCGTTTTCGGCGACTACGACGTGGACGGCATCACCGCCACCTGCCTGCTGACGGACTACCTGCGAAAGCAGGGCGCCGACTGCCGCAGCTACATCCCCGGCCGTCTGGAGGAGGGCTACGGCCTGAACCCCATCGCCATCCGGCAGCTCGCCGGCGAGGGCGTGAAGCTCATCATCACCGTGGACTGCGGCATCACCGCCGTGGAGGAGGCGGCATTGTGCCGGGAGCTGGGAATCGACCTGGTCATCACCGACCATCACGAATGCAAGGACACCCTCCCCGAGGCTGTGGCCGTGGTGGACCCCCACCGCCCCGACGGCGGCTATCCCCACAAAATGCTCTCCGGCGTGGGTGTGGCCTTCAAGCTGGCCGCCGCCCTCTGCGGCAGCCAGGAACAGGTGCTGGAAGAATACACCGACATGGTGTGCCTGGGCACCGTGGCCGACGTGATGCCCCTGCTGAGGGAAAACCGGGTGTTCGTCTCCCGGGGCCTTGACTCCCTGGCCCACACCCGCCGGCCGGGCATCGCCGCCCTCATGGCCGAGTGCGGCTGCGCCCCGGAATCCATCAGCGCCTCCGCCATCGGCTTTATGCTGGCCCCCAGAATCAACGCCGCCGGGCGGATGGGCCAGATTGATCTGGCTGTGGAGCTGTTTCTCACCGACGACCCCCGCCGGGCCTCGGAGCTTGCCAAGGCCCTGTGCGAGCTCAACCGCCAGCGCCAGGCCGTGGAGTCGGAAATCTACCGCCAGGCCATTGAGATGCTGCCCCCCGGAAAGCCTCCGGAGGCCATCGTCCTGGCCGACGAGAGCTGGCACCAGGGCGTGGTTGGCATCGTGGCCAGCCGCATCGCCGAGGAATTCGCCTGTCCGGCCTTTCTCATCTGCCTGGATGGGGACCACGGCAAGGCCAGCTCCCGCAGCCACGGCGGCTTCAACCTCTTCTCCTC
>DETX01000086.1:7808-10092 GCA_002362145.1 Clostridiales bacterium UBA3277 | reverse complement strand
GGCTTTACCATCTCCCGGGAGAACGTCCCGGCCTTCCGCAAGAGCATCTGCCAGCTGGCCGCGGACTACTACCGGGATGACATCCCCAGAACCAGTCTGGACATCGACTGCGCCGTGCCGCCGGAGCTTTTGACCATATCCGGCATTGACGCCCTCTCCGCCCTGGAGCCCTGCGGCAACGGCTGCCCCAAGCCGGTGCTCATGCTCAAAAACTTCACCGTGGAGCGGCTGTCCATCGTGGGCAACGGCCGCCATACCCGCCTGCGGCTCCGGTCCGGCCGGTTCTCCTTCAGCGCCATCTTCTTTTCCGCCACCCCGGAGAGCGCCTCCATCCAGCCCGGCGATCTGGTGGACGTGGCCTTTAACCCCCAGATTAACGAATTCCGGGGAGAGCGGAGCGTCCAGCTGAACCTTCTGGACATCCGCCCCAGCTGTGCCGCCGAGTGCTCTCCGGATGTGGGCCCCTACCGCTCCCTTCGGTCCGGCCCCGTCACGGCGGAGCTGGCCGCCAGTCTGCTGCCCCGGCGGGAGGAGCTTGCCATGGTCTGGCGGTATTTGTCCGCCGCCCCGGGGGACAGCGTCACCGAGTCGCCCCTGTGCCTGTGCCGCAAGATTGTCCGCTGGACGGGAAAGCCCATGAGCCTGGGCCAGCTGCTCACTTGCCTGGATATTTTCTCCGACGTGGGCCTGCTGCAAATGCAGCGGCTTCACAACCTGATTTCCATAACCCTGACCCCCGGCCCCCAGAAGGCCGATCTCAATACCAGCCGCACCATGCAGCGGCTTTTAAATCCGAAAGAGAGCTGAACATCATGGAAACCTTTGAAGCCCACTACGCCGCCCTCTCCGACGCCCTTGCCAAGCACCTGCCCGGCGCGGATACGGCCCTCATCAACCGGGCCGTGGACTACGCCAACGTCAAGCACCAATTTCAGAAACGGAAGGATGGCTCTCCCTATATCATCCATCCCCTGGCCGTGGCCCAGATCGTGGCGGAAATGGGCCTGGACTGCGACGCGATTTTAGGCGCTCTGCTCCACGACTGCATCGAGGACACCGACTCCTCCCACGAGGAGATCGAAAAGCTCTTCGGGACCACCGTAGCGGAGCTTGTGGAGGGGGTCACCAAGCTGACCCGGGCCAACTTCTCCACCTCCGAGCAGGCCCAGATGGAAAACCTGCGCAAGATGTTCATGGCCATGAGCAAGGACATCCGGGTGGTCCTCATCAAAATCGCCGACCGGCTGCACAATATGCGCACCATGCAGTACCAGTCCCCGGAAAAGCAGATCAGCAAGTGCCGGGAGACCATGGACATCTACGCCCCCCTGGCTCACCGGCTTGGCATGCAGCGGATCAAGTGGGAGCTGGAGGATCTGGCCCTGCGCTACCTCGCCCCCAAGGAATACGAGGAAATCACCTCTTACCTGCAAAGCCACAAGGAGCAGGACGAGAGCTTCATGCGCACCATCCAGAATAAGATCACCGAGCGGCTCACCGCCGTGGGCATCCACGCCACCACCTACGGCCGCATCAAGCACGTCTACTCCATCTACCGCAAGATGCAGTCCCAGGGCAAGGCCATGGAGGAGCTGTATGACATCTATGCCTTCCGGGTCATCGTGGATACCATCCCCGACTGCTACAACGTCCTGGGCCACGTCCACGACCTGTTCAACCTGGTGCCCGGCCGCTTCAAGGACTATATCTCCACCCCCAAGCCCAATATGTACCAGTCCCTGCACACCACGGTCATCGGCTCCCAGGGCATCCCCTTTGAGGTCCAGATCCGGACCTGGCAGATGCACGAGACCGCCGAGTACGGCATCGCCGCCCATTGGAAATACAAGCAGGGCACCGGCACGGGCTCTGAGAAGGACTTTGAATGGGTCCGGCGGCTGCTGGAGAGCCAGCAGGACTCCGACGCCGAGGAATTCGTCCAGTCCCTGAAGATCGACATGTTCGACGACGAGGTCTTTGTCTACACCCCCAAGGGCCGCATCGTCTCCCTGCCGGCGGGCTCCACCCCCATCGACTTTGCCTATGCCATCCACTCCGGGGTGGGCAACTCCATGATCGGCGCCAAGGTCAACAACCGGATTGCCAACATCGACACCCAGCTTAAAAACGGCGACATTGTGGAAATCCTCACCTCCAAGTCCGCCAAGGGTCCCAGTCGGGACTGGCTGACCATCTGCCAGTCCGGCCAGGCCCGGACCAAGATCAAGCAGTGGTTTAAAAAGGAGAAGCGGGAGGAGAACATTCTCCACGGCCGGGCCTCCTT
>DETX01000086.1:4416-7480 GCA_002362145.1 Clostridiales bacterium UBA3277 | reverse complement strand
TGGAGGCCCAGGTTCTCAAAAAACTCTCCTCCTTCGACACCTGGGACGATATGTACGCCGCCATCGGCTACGGCGGCCTGACTGCGGCCAAGGCCGTGGGCCGGATTCGGGACGACATTGCCCGGGCGGTGAAGGCCCAGACCACCGACAAGAATAACCAGAATCCCCTGCGGATGCGGCCTGACAGCGACGCGGTGCTGAAAAACCGCCATGCCGTCAACGGCGTCATCGTGGAGGACATCGACTCGTGCATGATCAAATTCGCCAAGTGCTGTACCCCCGTCCCCGGCGATCCCATCGTGGGCTTCATCACCAAGGGCTTCGGCGTCAGCATCCACCGGGCGGACTGCCCCAACGCCCATCAGCGGGAGGACCCCAAGCAGGCCGCCCGCTGGGTCCGGGTCCGCTGGGCCGCCCAGGAGGAGCAGCCCTTCGACACCACCCTGGAGCTGGACTGCCTGACCCGGGACGGCCTTCTGCTGGATGTGGCCACGGTGATGACCACCGCCCGGGTCCGGGTGAAGGAGCTCTACGGCAAGGATCTGCCCGACGGGCGCAGCATCTTCACCGTCCGCTTCCAGGTCAAGGACGTGGCGGAGCTGGAAGCCATCCGGAAAAAGCTGCTGGCCATCCGGGACGTCACCGGCTCCCGCCGGGGCCAGAATTAACGTTTTTTCATATTTTCATTTAAGGAGGAACCCCCATGCTGCATCTGAAACCCAAATTTGATCCCCTGACCAAAATCAAAACCTTCTGGGATTCCCTGGATGTCACCGTCGCCGCCAACAAGCGGGAGCTGTTTCTCAGCCTGACCACCTGCGTTCTCTCCGGGCTGGTGGTGGGCATGCTGATCAGCCCCAAAAAGAACGTCACCGTGGGCTCCCACAACGGCAGCAATAATTCCGGCAACGGCTGCAACAATGCCGGCACCCTGACCTCCGAGGAAGAGGAAGAGGCATAAGCCATGCGGGCGGTATTGACAAGAGTGCGCTCGGCCTCCGTCTCCATTGACGGCCAGGTCGTGGGCCAGATCGGCCGGGGCTTCCTCATTCTGCTGGGGGTGGGCCCCAACGATACGGAGAAGGAGTGCCGGTATCTGGCGGAGAAGGCCCTGGGCCTTCGGATTTTCACCGACAAAAACGATAAGATGAACCTGGGCCTGGACGCCGTGGGCGGTCAGGTGCTGGTGGTGAGCCAGTTCACCCTCTACGGCAATTGCCGCAAGGGCCGCCGCCCCAGCTTCACGGACGCCGCCGGGCCGGAGCTGGGCAATGAATTATACGAAAAATTTCTCTCCTGCTGCGCCGGCCTGGGCTATCCTCCGGAGCACGGCCAGTTCGGCGCGGATATGCAGGTTTCCTCCGTCAACGACGGCCCTGTGACCCTGATTCTGGACACGGACCAGCTGATGGACACCCCCAGGAGGTCCTGATTATGATCAAAGTACACCTGCTCACCCTGGGCGCCTACCAGACCAACTGCTATATTTTCCACGAGGAAGCCTCCAAAACCTGCTGCGTGGTGGACCCGGGCTATGAGCCGGAGGTCATCGAAGAGAAGCTGGGGGAGCTGGGGCTGACCGTGGAGGCCATTTTGCTGACCCACGGCCATTTTGACCATGTGGGCGGCGTCCGGCAGCTGGCGGCGGATACGGACTGCGACGTCTATCTCAGCGCCGAGGACCTGAGTCTGCCCCGGCCCCTCACCGCCGGGAAGCTCTACTATACCCACACCTATGAGGAAAAAACACCCCTGCGTCTGGCGGGGCTGACCATCGCCGTTCTTCCCACCCCGGGCCACACCCCCGGCTCCGTGTGTCTGCTGACGGATGACGCCATGTTCAGCGGCGACACCCTCTTCTGCGGCTCCTGCGGCCGGACGGACCTGCCCGGCGGCAGCCGGGAGGAGATGACCGCCTCTCTGCGAAAGCTGGCGGCCCTGGAGGAAAACTACTGGGTCCTGCCGGGCCACGGCGCCTCCTCCACCTTGGACCAGGAAAAAGCCCACAACCCCTATCTGAACTGATATGAAACTGACACTGATTGGCCATGACGACCGCTATGCCGTAGAGCAGCTCCAGCTGTCCCTGTTCCCCGAGGGGACTTCGGGTGAGGCGGTGTCGGCCCTCCACCGGGGAAAGACCTATCTCACCGCCGTCACAAAGATCACCCTGAACGGCCTCACCGTCACCCGCAGCCGCCGTCTGCCGGTCTCCCAGGAGACCGTCCGTCTGCGCCGCCGGATTTTGCAGCAGAGCTACTACCTGGCGGCCAAAGAGCTGCTGCCGGAGTTGCCCCCCTGGGGAGCGCTGGCCGGGGTCCGTCCCACCAAAATCACCACCCGCCATCTGCTGGAGGGGGGCACCCCCGCCTCGGCGGACCGTCTGCTGCGGGATGTGTACTATGTGACGGAAAACCGGCGGCGTCTGGCGGTGGACTGCTCCGTCTCCACGGTAAAGGCCGCCTCCCTGCTTGCCCCCGGGGACATCTCATTGTATGTGGGCATCCCCTTCTGTCCCACCCGCTGCGCCTATTGCAGCTTTGTCAGCCGCACGGTGGGCAAAAAAACAGAGCTGCTGGAGCCCTATCTGGAGGCCCTCCTTTCGGAAATCGCCTTTACAGGGAAGCTCCTTGCCGCCTCCGGTCGGCATCTTCGCACGCTCTACATCGGCGGCGGCACCCCCACTACCCTCTCCACACCCCAGCTCATCCGCCTCCTGGACGCCTTAAAGGACGCCTTCGACTTAAGCCGCTGTCTGGAATTTACGGTGGAGGGCGGCCGGCCCGACACCCTGGACTTAGGAAAGTTCTCCGCCATCCGCGCCCACGGGGCGGACCGGATGAGCATCAACCCCCAGACCATGGACGATTCCGTCCTCCGGGCCTGCGGGCGGCCCCACAAGGCGGACCATGTCCTCCGGGCCTACCGGGAAGCGGTGGACGCGGGCTTTACCGCCATCAATATGGACCTGATCGCGGGCCTTCCCACGGATGACTATGACATCTTCCGCCGGTCCCTGGATCAAGTGGCCAGCTTAAACCCCGCCAACATCACCGTCCACACC
>DETX01000086.1:0-4108 GCA_002362145.1 Clostridiales bacterium UBA3277 | reverse complement strand
CACACCCTGGCCCTGAAAAAGGGGGCCGACCTCTTCGACCGCCGTGAGAACCTCCCCCCTGCCGGAGAGGTGGCGAAAATGGTCGCCTACGCCGGGGATACCCTCCGCTCCCTTTCCTACAAGCCCTACTACCTCTACCGGCAGAAATATATGTCCGGCAGCTTTGAGAACGTGGGCTGGAGCCGGGACGGCCTGGACTGCCTGTACAACATCTACATGATGGAGGAAGTGCACACCATTCTCTCCCTGGGCGGCGGCGGCATGAACAAGGTAAACCTTCCCGACGGCCACCTGCGCCGCTTCCACAACCCCAAATTCCCGGAGCAGTACATTGAAATGCTCCCTGAGGTCCTCCGCCAGAAGGAGGAGCTGTTTTCCCTCTTATAACGAAAGGAGGCATCCTTTTTGGATACCCTGATTTCAGGCGTCACCGCCGTGACCATGAACCCCCGGATGGAGGTCATTTTCGGCGCGTACATCGGCATTGAGGACGGCAAGATCGTCTACCTCAGCAAAACCCCTCCCAAGCAGGCCCCCAAGGCCATTGTGGAGGGCACCGGCATGGTGGCCATCCCGGGCCTGATCAACTGCCACACCCACCTCGCCACCTCCGCCCTGCGCTGCTTTACGGACGACCTCTCCAACACCGACGCCCTGAACACCCTGCTGCAGAAGGAGGCCAAAATGGACTCCCGGACCGCCAAGGCGGCGGCCCTGCTCTCCATCGCTGAGTGTCTGCGCTTCGGCGTGACCTCTGTGTCTGACCTCTACTATTACCCCAACGCCACCGCCGAGGCCGTGGCGGAGTCCGGCATCAAAGCAAACCTCGCCCTGTCCAGCTACCGCTTTATCGACCAGAACGAGGACTTTGACTTTGAGGCCGACGAGCAGTGCCGGGAGCTGGTGAAGGTCAAGGAGGCCTGGCACGGCTACGACGGCGGCCGCATCCGCATCGACGCCGGCATCTACGCCGAATACACCTCCAACTACCGGCTCTGGGAGGGCCTGGCAGGCTTCGCCGCCGGAGAAGGCCTGGGAATGCAGCTGCACCTGGCTCAGACCCAGGGGGAGGTGGATTCCTGCCTGGACCGCACCGGCATGGGCCCCGGAGAGCTACTCAACTGCCACGGCCTTTTTGCCGTTCCCGCCACCGCCGCCGGATGTACATATCTTACGGAGCAGGAGCGTAAACTACTGGGGAAGCGGCACGTCACCGCCGTGGCGGTGCCTATGGAGGCGGCGAAAAACGGCCAGGCCTCCACCCCCATTCTGCCCTCCGTCCAGGCGGGCATGAACGTGGCCCTGGGCACCGGCGGCGCCATTGAATCCGGGAATCTGGATATGTTCGAGGTCATGCGCTACGCCGCCATGGACGCGAGACGTTCCTCCGGCGACCCTTCGGCCCTGCCCTCCCCGGCGGTTCTGATGATGGCCACCGTCACCGGCGCCCAGGCCCAGGGCCGCAGCGCCGAGTGCGGAATGCTGCAAGTGGGCATGGACGCGGATCTGGCCCTCATCGACTTCACCGCCCCCCACCTGATGCCCTGTCACAATGTCCTGTCCGGCCTCGTCTGGGCCGCCAAGGGCGGCGACGTGGCCATGACCATGGTCCGGGGGAAGATTCTCTACCAGAACGGCCGGTTCCCCACCATCGATTTAAACGCTGTGGTGGAGGAGCTGACGAATTATGCCATCCCCCATCTCTTCGACGATGCGAAATAAGGAGGCTCCCATGTCCGACACTCGCAAAGCCCAGAATTTTATCCAGGGCACGGCGCTTCTGACCCTGGCCACCCTGGTGGTCAAATTCCTGGGGGTCCTCTATAAGGTCCCCATGAACCACATCATCGGCGAGCAGGGCTTCGGCTACTTCAATACCGCCTATGATATCTACAACGTGCTGCTGATGATCTCCACCGCCGGCCTGCCCGTTGCCATGAGCCGGATGATCTCCCAGGCCGGCTCCCTGGGTAATTTCAACCAGGTCCGCCGGATCTACGTCACCGCTCGGGCCATCTTCCTGGCCCTGGGGCTGGGCGGCACACTGCTGATGACCGTATTCTGCCGGGAGCTGGCGGTCTTTTTGAACCAGCCCGACGCCTGGGCCGCCATCGGCTGCCTTGGTCCCTGCGTGCTGCTGGTGTGCGTTATGAGCACCCACCGGGGCTACTTCCAGGGCCTGAGCAACATGATCCCCACCTCTGTCTCCCAGGTCATTGAGGCCCTGGTGAAGCTGGCCGTGGGCATCCCCCTGGCCATCCTGGTCTACCGGGCCACCGCCTCCATCCCTCTGGCCGCCGGCGGCGCGATTCTGGGCGTCACCGCAAGCTGCATCGCCTCCACCATCTACCTGCTCTCGGTGTTTCACCGCAGCAGCGAGGCCCTTCCCGCCTCCGACGACCAGGTCCGCTCTTATAAGGACACGGTCAAGGGCCTGCTCACCATCGCCATTCCCATCACCTTCGGCTCGGCGGCTCTTCAGATTTTCACCATGCTGGAGACAAAGATTTATATGGGTCAGCTTCTGCGCCTGGGCTACAGCCAGCAGAATGCCGACGTCATGCGGGGCATCTACGCCATGGCCCAGACCATCTTCGCCCTGCCCTGCGCCCTGACCACCCCCATGGCCATCAGCCTCATTCCCTCCATCACCAGGAGCCTGACCATATGCCGGGAGGCTGCCGCCAAGGCCACGGAGGAGGCCTCCATCCGCATCACAGGGCTTATGGGAATGCCCTGCACCATCGGTCTCGTGCTGCTGGCGGAGCCCATCATGGGCCTGATCGGCGGCTACCAGGGGGAAAACCTGAGGCTGGCCACGGCGCTGATGATGATTCTGGCTCTGAGCGTTATTTTTAACGGCATTGTCACCGTTACCACCGCCATTTTGCAGGCCCACGGCTTTGCCGTCCGGGCCATGATGAATATGCTGGTGGGCGGCGTTCTGAACCTCATCGGGGTCTATCTGCTCACCGGGAATCCCCACATCCACATCATGGGCACCTCCCTGGGCATTCTGCTGTGCTACTCCTCCATCACCGTGGTAAACCTCTTCTCCATGCGCTCTATGCTGGGGCAGGCCCCCGTGGTCGTTTCGAATCTCGTTCCCTCCTTCCTCTCCTCGGCAGTCATGGGCGCGGTGGTCTTTGCCGTGCTGACGGCTCTGCGGTCCCTGGGTCTCGGCTGGGGCATCCAGTGTGTCCTCTGCATCGCCGTGGGGGTCGTCTCCTACCTCATCGCCGCGGTTAAGCTCAAGGCGATCACGAAAGCCGACTGCCTGCTCCTGCCCAAGGGCGCGAAAATCGCGAAGCTGCTCAAATTGTAAGGATTTTGAAAATAATCCTTGCAATTTGGGGAAAGTTATGTTAATCTAGAAACGATTTTCCGCAGAGGATATCTTCTGAGAGATACAAAGAATTGCTACGAGAAAGAGGTTAAAAGCATGAACAAAACGGAACTCATCACCGCCGCGGCCGAAAGCTCCGGCATGACCAAAAAAGACGCCGAGCGGGTGATCAACGCCGCTGTAGACGCCATCTCCGCCGCCCTGGTGAAGGGGGAGAAGGTCCAGGTCTCCGGCTTCGGCACCTTCGAAACCCGGGAGCGAGAGGCCCGGGTGGGCCGCAACCCCCACACCAAGCAGACCATTGAAATCCCCGCCACCCGGGTGCCTGCCTTCAAGGCCAGCAAGGCTCTGAAGGACGCCGTGTCGAAGTAAGATGCGGCTGGACAAATACCTGAAGGTATCCCGGCTCATCAAGCGCCGGACCGTGGCCAACGAGGCCTGCGACAACGGCCGGGTCAGCGTCAACGGCCGCCCGGTGAAGGCCAGCTACGACGTCAAGGTCGGCGACAAACTGGAAATCTCCATGGGCGCCCGGACCGTAGCGGTGGAGGTGCTGCAAGTCACCGAGACCGTCCGCAAGGATGACGCCGCCGGGATGTACAAGGAAATCTGAAAAAGGTGGGAGCCAGGCCGAGGCTCCCACCTTTTTTATGCTGTCGGTAAACCTTCTTGATCGGAAGTACCCAGAAGGCTCCCTTGTGTAAAGGGAGCTGTCAGCGAAGCTGACTGAGGGATTGACTGCAACGTTGGTGTAACCTCTTA
>DETX01000123.1:6895-9690 GCA_002362145.1 Clostridiales bacterium UBA3277 | reverse complement strand
GGGCTCGGACTTGGAGGGCATCAGGTAGATGTCGCCGCCGGCGTAGATCCGGGCGGCCAGCCCCAGGTTGAAGGTGATCTTGGCGGCCACCTGGTTGGGGAATTGATTGGCAAGATCCCGGAAGAAGTTCTCATACTGCGCCTCGCCTGTGCCCAGGATCAGAAGCTGCGCGTCCTCCTCCCACATGAGGCGGCGGGCGATGTAGCACAGAAGATCCAGTCCCTTGTGGCCGGCCAGACGGGTGACCATGACCATCAGAGGCACATCAGGCTTCACCGGCAGGCCCACCTCCTCCTGGAGGGCGGCCTTGACCTTGGCCTTGCCCTCAACAAAGTTTTCGCTGTTGTAGTGGGCAGGCAGGGCCTTGTCCGTCTCGGGATTGAAGGTGTTCACGTCGATGCCGTTGGTGATGCCGGTGAGCTTCCAGGCGTTGCTGGCCAGGATGCCGTCCAGGCCGTGGGCATAGTAGGGATACATCAGCTCCCGGGCGTAGGTCTCGGAGACGGTGGTCACCAGGTCGGCGGTCTCGATGGCGCCCTTCATGACGTTGACGGAGCCGTTCATATCCAGGGTGCCCCGGTACTCCCAGGGCAGACCCAGCATATCGTCAAAGAAGCTGCCGTTGGCCCAGCCCTGGTACTCGATGTTGTGGATGGTGAACATACACCGGGTCTTGGGGAACCTGTCCTGGTACATGGCCTTGAGGTAAGTGGGAATCAGGGCGGTCTGCCAGTCGTTGCACTGGATGATCTCCGGCACAAAGCCCATGGCGGCCATGGCGTCCAGACAGCCCCGGGAGAAGTAGGCGAACCGCTCGCCGTCGTCCATGTCGCCGTAGATGGAGCCCGTCCGGCCGCCGAAGTAGTAGTCGTTGTCCAGGAAATAGACCTGGACGCCGTCCTGGCGGTTGGTCAGACGCATCACGGCGCAGAACTGCTGCCGCCAGCCCAGGCGGACCCGGAACTCGGCCACCTTTTCCACGGTGTAGGCGGCGTTATGCTTGATCTTGTGGTAGTAGGGGAGGAACAGCACCACCTCGTTGCCGGGAATCCGGGCCAGGGCGGCGGGCAGAGCCTCCATCACATCGCCAAGGCCCCCGGACTTGGCATAGGGCGCGCCCTCAGAGGCGCAGATGGCAATTCTCATACGGTCTCCCCCCGCTTTACAATGATGGGATTGCGGGGCGTACCAATGACCTTGGCGCCAGGCGTAACCGTCACGTCCTTGTCAAGGATTGCATACTTGATCTCCGCGCCCTCGCCGATGACGGCGTCGTTCATGATCACACAGTTCTCCACATCGGCGTCCTTACCCAGCGTCACCTGACGGAAGAGCACGCACTTCTCAGCCTCGCCCTCCAGGAAGCAGCCGTCGGCCACCAGGCAGTCCTCGATGTCGCACTCCTCGCCGTAGTAGGTGGGCACCCGGTCCCGGACCTTGGTGTAGACGGGATGGTTGCCGTGGAAGATGTCATGGCGGATGTCCTTGTCAATGAGGGACAGGGAGTTGCGGAAGTACTCCTCCACAGACTCGTTGAACATGGCCACGCCCTGGAAGGCGTAGGTGTTCACGGTGACCTTGCCCCGCTGCCAGCCGCCCAGCACCAGGTCCCGGTCCATGTGGAACTTGTCCCGGGCGATCATTTCCTTGACCTGCTGGATCATCCACTTCTTATTGAGGATGAAGATGTCCATGGAGGCGACATAGTCCGCCGGGGCCGCGAAGTCCACCATCATATCGGTGACCTCGCCGTTTTCCACCTTCAGAGCCAGGTCGATGAGCTTTTCGCCGTTGCAGATGCCGGCCTTGGTGACCACGGTCACATCCTTGCCGCTGGCCACATGGGCGTCCAGAATGGCCTTCAGGTCGATGTTGGAGAGGACCGCGGAGTCGATCATAACCACCAGCTCATCATCGGCGCCGTACTCCAGGAAGTCCATGGCGCTGCTCAGGGACTCCAGCTTGCCACGGTAGGTGTGGGTGGCGGACTGGGCGTAGGGGGTCAGAAATTCCAGGCCGCCCTCTTCCAGCTCCAGGCCCCACTCCTCACCGTCGCCGATGTGGTTCATGAGGGACTGATAGTTGTGGCGGGAGATGATGCCCACGTGGCGCACACCGGCGCAGGTCAAATTGGACAGGGCAAAGTCCACCTGGCGGTAGCGGCCGCCGAAGGGCAGAGACGCCATGGTGCGCTTGTTGGTCAGCTCACCCAGGCTTGCGTCATTGGTAAAGATAATACCCATTACGTTCATGTCGGATTCCTCCTCTTACAGCATATCGCCGGGCTTCAGCACGGCGCCCACTTCGATGACAGCGCCCTTGCTCATGACGCTGATGCTTCTGCAGTCCCCGGGGCCGAAGGCGCCGCCCACCACCGCGTTGCGGCAGACCCGGGCATCCTCGCCCAGGATGGCGTTGCGGACGATGGCGCCAGCCTCGATGGTGACGCCGGGCATAATGACGGAGTCCTCCACCAGGGCCCCCTCGCCGATGGTGCAGCCCACGGAGATGACGGAGTGCTTCACGGTGCCGTAGACTGAGGAGCCCTCGGCCACAAAGGCGTTGGAGATCTTGGCCTTCTCGTCGATGTAGGAGGAGGGCAGGGCGGAATTGCGGGCGTAGATCTTAAAGCGCTCGTCGCCCCGCAGGTCGAAGGCGGGCTCCTTGCCCAGCAGCTCCATGTTGGCCTCCCACAGGGAATCGATGGTGCCCACGTCCTTCCAGTAGCCGTTGAAGGGATAGGCCATCATCTTGTGGCCGGCGTTTAAGAGGTTGGGGATGATGTTCTTGCCGAA
>DETX01000123.1:0-6597 GCA_002362145.1 Clostridiales bacterium UBA3277 | reverse complement strand
ATGTTCTTGCCGAAGTCGTTGGAGGACTTGGGGTCATCCTCGTCGGCAATCAGGGCGTCCCGCAGGACCTTCCAGTTGAAGCAGTAGATACCCATGGAGGCGTTGGTGGACTTGGGATGGGCGGGCTTCTCCTCGAACTCATAGATGGAGTTGTCGGGGTTGGTGTTCAGGATGCCGAACCGGGAGGCCTCCGCCAGGGGGACGTTCCGCACGGCGATGGTGCAGGAGGCGTTGTGCTTTTCGTGGTATGCGATCATGGCGGCGTAGTCCATCTTATAGATGTGGTCGCCGGAGAGGATCACCACGTAGTCCGGGTCAAAGCGGTCCACGAAGTCGATGTTCTGGTAGATGGCGTTGGCGGTGCCCTTGTACCAGCCGGACTTCTTGTCGTGGCGCTCGTAGGGGGGCAGCACCTGGGCGCAGGAATGGGTCTTGTTCAGGCTCCAGGGCTGGCCGTTGCCGATGTACTCGTTGAGCTCCAAAGGCTGATACTGGGTCAGGATGCCCACGGTATCGATGCCGGAGTTGACGCAGTTGGACAGGGGGAAGTCGATGATGCGGTACTTACCGCCGAAGGGGACGGCAGGCTTGGCGGTTTTCTCCGTCAGAACCTTCAGGCGGCTGCCCTGGCCGCCGGCCAGCAGCATGGCGATTACGCGTTTCTTCTGAAAATACATGGTCACAGCTCCTTACAAGAAATATGTAGAACGCATATTGCGGGGAAAAGCGCTTCTATGCCAGTGTATATTTTCCCACATTGATAACATAGCATATTTTTTAACGTTAGAAAATAGACAAATTATCTAAAATATCACGTAACATTTCTTCATTTTGCACAATTTCCATCCATGGCCTCGGAAAACTGCTGGGATTTTGCACAATTTCCGGCCGTTTTTCGTACCAAAGCAGGCCCACCCAGCGGCCGAACTTAAAGCCGCAGCCGGGAAATTCCGCCCGGAGGACATACCCCCGCTTCTCATGGAAGTGCCGGGAGGCGTCGTTTTCAGCACTGACCAGGGCGTAGAGCACCCGGTAGCCCTGGCGGAAGAGAATCTCCTCCAGCGCATCGTAGAGCTCCTTTCCAATCCCCCGGCCCCGGGCGTCGGGCCGCAGGTACACCGTAGGCTCCGCGCACCAGCTGTAGGCCGCCCGGCTGTAGGGGGCGCTGGCGTAGGCGTAGCCCAAAACAGCTCCCTTTTCCTCGAAAACGAGCCAGGGATACTGGGCGGTGACGGCGGCAAACCGCCGTGAAAATTCCGCTGGGGTGGGCGCCTCATATTCAAAGCTGGCGGTACTCTCCCGGACATAGGGTCCGTAGATTGCCAGCATGGCCGGAACATCTTCCGGCCTGGCCATTCGAATCATCTGAAATTTCCTCCAAAAAAACCGGCTTTTTTACCATTTTACACGGCTCCAAACCCGCTGTCAAGGTTGACAAGCCGGGCAAAAACGGGTAAAATAAGAAAGCCAACCAATTCAATCACCAAGGAGGGAACACCATGGATGCTGGCGGCAGCGGCAATATACCCGGACGAAGTAGCGGCGGGCCCGCCATGGTGGGCAGCCTCTGAAATCTTTGCCCGGTAGTATCGCCTGAACTGAAATGTTAAGGAGGAAACTACCCATGGCCGAACGGTTTGAAATCGTGGAAAAAGCTCTGCTTGCCATGCTGGAGGACAAGAAGTACGCAACTCTGCGGGATATTCTTGTGACCATGAACCCCAGCGACGTGGCAGGGCTCTTCGGCGGACTGGAGGAAAAACAGATTCCGCTGATGTTCCGCCTGCTTCCCAAGGAGCAGGCGGCGGAGACCTTTGTGGAAATGGAGCCTGAAGCCCAGGAGCTCCTGATTCAGGGCTTCTCCGACAATGAATTAAAGGAAGTTCTGGACGAACTGTATGTGGACGACGCGGCGGATCTGGTGGAGGAGATGCCGGCCAATGTGGTCAAGCGGATCTTAAAGCACGCCGACCCGGAGATGCGCTCGTCCATCAACCAGATTCTGCGCTACCCCGAGAACTCCGCCGGGTCCATCATGACCACGGAGTATGTCTCCCTGCGGCCCCACATGACGGTGGGGGAGGCGATTTTGCGCATCCGCCGTCAGGGCATTGACAAGGAGACCATCTACACCTGCTATGTCACCGAGAAGGACCGGACCCTGACGGGCATCGTCACGGTGAAGGATCTGCTTCTTGCCGAGGACGACGAGGCCCCCATCGAGGACATCATGCTCACAAACCTCATCTACGTCACCACCCAGACCGACCAGGAGGAAGTGGCGCGGATGTTCAGCAAGTACAATTTTCTGGCCCTGCCCGTGGTGGACGGGGAGAACCGGATGGTGGGCATCGTCACCTTCGACGACGCCATGGACGTCATGGAAGAAGAGGCCACCGAGGATATCGAGATCATGGGTGGTATGATGCCCTCCGAAAAGCCCTATATCCGGTCCTCGCCCATCGACCTGTTCAAAAACCGGATTCCCTGGCTGCTGCTGCTGATGGTCTCCGCCACCTTTACGGGGCTGATCATCACCTCCTTCGAGGACGCCCTGGCGGCCCAGGTGGCCCTGACGGCCTTCATTCCCATGCTCATGGACACCGGCGGCAACTCCGGCTCCCAGTCCTCTGTCACCGTCATCCGCGCCCTAAGCCTGGATGAGCTGAAATTCCGGGACCTGGGCATGGTGCTGTGGAAGGAAATCCGCACCTCACTGCTCTGCGGCGTGGTGCTGGCGGTGTGCTGCTTCGTTAAGATCTGGCTGGTGGATTTCCTGCTTCTGGGCAATCCCGCCATCACGCTGCGGGTAGACCTGGTGGTGTGCATGACCCTGGCCATCACGGTGGTCATCGCCAAAATGGTGGGCTGCACCCTGCCTCTCGTCGCCAAGCGCCTGGGCTTCGACCCGGCGGTGATGGCCAGCCCCTTCATCACCACCATTGTGGACGCCCTGTCCCTGCTGGTGTACTTCATGTTCGCCAAACTGTTTCTGCATCTTTAAATCTCACCGCGCCGTTTCCGAAAAAAACCGGAAACGGCGCGGTTTTCTTCTTGACAGCATAAGGATATGCTTATATAATAAGCATACATAAAGAATTTAAAGGAGAGTGGTTGCCATGACCTCCCGGGAACGGCAGGTGCTCCAGCTCATCGAAGCGGACCCCCTGATCTCCCAGCAGCAGATTGCCGACAAGCTCGGCATCGCCCGCTCCTCCGCCGCCGTTCACATCTCCAACCTCATGAAAAAGGGCTGCATCGCCGGGCGGGGCTACGTCCTGCGGACGGGCAGCTACGTGGCGGTGGTGGGCGGCGTCAACGTGGACATCGGCGGCCGGTCCTTCGGCCCCCTGGTCCCGGCAGACTCCAACCCCGGTGCCGTCAGCTTCAGCCTCGGGGGCGTGGGGCGGAACATCGCCCACAATCTGAGCCTGCTGGGGGTCAATGTCCGGCTTCTCACCGCCATCGGCGACGACATGAACGGCGAACGGGCGGCGGCGGGCTGCTCGGAGCTGGGCATCGACATGGCCCATGTCCTCACGGTGCCCGGAGCCGCCACCTCCACCTATCTGTATCTGACGGGCCCCCAGGGGGAGATGGCCCTGGCGGTGTCGGACATGGCAGTGTGCAGCAAGATCACCCCGGAATACCTGGCGGCCAACCTCTCCATCCTCCAAAACGCCCAGATCGTGGTGGCCGACACCAACATCCCGGAGGAAAGCCTGCGGTATCTGGCGGAAAAATGCAGCGCCCCCCTGTTTGTAGACCCGGTGTCCACAAGCAAGGCCCAAAAGCTCCAGAGCATCCTGCCGAAGATCCACACCCTCAAGCCCAACCGGCTGGAAGCGGAGCTTCTCTCCGGCGTGAAGATCGAAAGCCGGAAGGACATGGAGCGTGCCGCCGACGTGCTGACGCGGATGGGCATCCACCGGATGTTTTTGTCTCTGGGGGCCGAGGGCGTCTACGCCGCCATGGGCCCAGAGCGGCTCTGGCTCCCCTGCATCCCCGGCCGGATGGTAAACACCACCGGCTGCGGCGACGCCTTTATGGCCGCCCTGGCCTGGGCCTACCTGGAGGGCTGCGATCTGGAAACCACCGCCCGTTCCGGCCTGGCCGCCGCCTCCCTGGCCATGGAGGCCCCCCAGACCATCAACCCCGCCCTGAGCCCCCAGGCCCTCCTGGGCCGGATGGGGAAAGGCTGAGGAGGGCAGGCTATGGAGCGCGCCCTTCCCTCCCCCGGCCATCTGGCCCATCTTGATTTTATGCGGGTCCTGGCCATTTTCTGTGTTCTCTTCAATCACACGGGAAATGTTGGCTTTTTTCTCTTCCCCGCCGCCTCCGGGCTTAAGCAGGGGATCTACTGCGCCATATCCGTCCTGTGCACCCTGGCCGTCCCGCTGTTTTTCATGATCTCCGGGGCCCTGCTCCTGGGCCGGGACGAGTCCATCGGCACGGTCCTGAAAAAGCGGTTTCTCCGCTTCGCTGCCATTCTGGCGGGGGCCTCGGTTTTGTACTGGCTCTATGACGCCGCCGTCCATCACAGCCCCTTGGACCCCGGCGGCTTTTTCACCCGGCTCTACAGCGCCGATTTGTCGGTGGGACTGTGGTATCTGTACAGCTATCTCTCTCTGATGCTGATGCTCCCCCTGCTGCGGCGGATGGCCCGGAACATGACGAACCCGGAATTTCTCTACCTGGCGGTGCTGTCCCTGATCTTTACCGGCCTGCTTCCCATGGCCGGGTATCTGGTGTTCCGGGATTCCTGCCAGTTAAACCAGCACCTGAGCCGCACCTTGTTCACGGCGGAAAACGTGGTATTTTTCCTGATGGGCTACTATTTTGAGCACCGGCTTCCGGAAAAATACCGCACCGGAAAGACGGTTCTCCTGGGCGCCGCCCTGAGCGCTCTGGCGGTGCTGCTGAGCGTGGGGATGACCCTCTACCGGGGCCGGGTCATGGGCTATTTCGACGAGGGGGAGTCCCAGTGCTTCCATAAGAGCCTCATCGCCATCCCCACCTGCACCCTCTACCTCGCCTGCAAGCTGTTCTTCACCCGGGTCCGGCTGTCGCCGCGGCTGCAAAAGCTCCTGGCCCTCCTGGCCGGGACCACCTTCGGGGTGTTTCTTTTGGAGCGCATTCTCCGGGAGCAGACGGTCTTTCTCTATCACTGGCTGTCCCCCAGAATCGGCCCCCTCCCGGCAAGCCTCGCCTGGAGCCTGGGGGCCCTGGCACTGGGCTCAGGTTTTGTGGCCCTGCTGAAAAAAATCCCCGGGCTGAAAGCCCTTCTATAAAAATATGATTCGGAAAGGAATTTAAAACCATGGAACTGAACAAGTATCTGGACGTCAATCCCGAAGTCGCCGCCGCCCTCGCCGCTGGCAAGCCCGTGGTGGCCCTGGAATCCACCATCATCTCCCACGGTATGCCCTATCCCCAGAATGTGGAGACCGCTCTGAACGTGGAGAAGATCATCCGGGAAAACGGCGCCGTCCCCGCCACCATCGCCATCATCGGCGGCCGCCTGAAGGCGGGTCTCACTGCCCAGGAGATCGAATACTTCGGCAAAAAGGGCCAGGCCATCGCCAAGGCCTCCCGCCGGGACCTGGCCGTGCTCTGCGCCCGGGGCCAGGACGGCGCCACCACCGTCACCACCACCATGATGATCGCCCACATGGCCGGCATTCAGATCTTCGCCACCGGCGGCATCGGCGGTGTCCACCGGGGCGCCGAGACCACCATGGACATCTCCGCCGACCTGGAAGAGCTGGCTCAGACCCCTGTCATGGTGGTCTGCGCCGGCGCCAAGTCCATCCTGGACCTGGGACTGACCCTGGAATATCTGGAGACCAAGGGCGTGCCCGTCATCGGCTACGGCACCGATGAGCTTCCCGCCTTCTACACCCGCCAGTCCGGCTTCGGCGTGGACTACCGGATCGACACCCCTGAGGAGCTGGCCGCGGTCTTTAAGGCCAGCCACGACATGGGCCTCAAAGGCGGCATGCTGGTGACGAACCCCATCCCCGAGGAATACGCCATGCCGCTGGGCACCATCAACGCCGCCATTGACCAGGCCATTGCCGAATGCCGCGAAAAGGGCATCCACGGCAAGGCCACTACCCCCTTCCTGCTGGCCCGGGTGGCGGAGCTCACCGGTGGCGACTCCCTGGCCTCCAACATCCGTCTGGTGTACAACAACGCCATGGTGGCCGCCAAGACCGCCGCAGCCTACTGCGCGCTGTAACCAAAGTCCCCAAACGGCCCGGGGTAACCCGGGCCGTTCCTCCCCTGGCGGAAAGTTTTCCGCATTTTTTCAAAAAAGGATTGCCAAATGGGAAAAGCCATGGTATAATAGCTTGCGTGTCCGATCAAAGAGGCCCCTCCACATTGGGATGTCGCCAAGCGGTAAGGCACCAGACTTTGACTCTGGCATTCGTCGGTTCAAATCCGGCCATCCCAGCCAATATGATCCGCTAGCTCAGGCGGTAGAGCAACTGCCTTTTAAGCAGTGGGTCCGGGGTTCGAGTCCCCGGCGGGTCACCATCTTTGGACAACACTTTAGATGCAACTCAGAAAAAGTTCGCATCTAAAGTGTTTTTC
>DETX01000040.1:1915-6374 GCA_002362145.1 Clostridiales bacterium UBA3277 | reverse complement strand
CTTCAGCCAGGGGATAATGATGGACGTATCCAGGCCGCCGGAATAGGCCAGGATGATCTTTTTAATGCTCTGCTTGCTCATAGTGCTGCCTCCATATGAATAATATTCATTGCGCATGAGTAATCATACAAGGATTATAGCACAATCCCCGGGTTTGTCAACGGGGCGCCCCCACAAAATCCCCGCCGGGATAAAATTTGGAAAATTCTCCGAAAGTTTGACTTTTCAACTGGATAAAAGCGGTGAATGTTTACGAAAATCGCCGGGAAATTTGAATAAACCCGGCGAGTATCCGGTATGAATATGCAAAACCGGTCCCTTGCCGCGCCGGGGTGGTTTCGAATGGGCCGCCGGAGAAAAAACCGGCTTTGCATTTGCCGGTTTTCTGTGGTATAATCCCAGCAAACCTACAAAAAAGGAGCGGTTTTATGGACCTGAATACCCTGAATCAGAAAATGAACGAGGCCCGCTACATCCACGACGACACCCTGACCACGGTGCTCTATACCGCCCTGGTCCTGGGCCGTCCCCTGCTTATCGAGGGAGCCGCCGGCGTCGGCAAAACGGAGGTGGCCAAGGTCATGGCCGCCGCCCTGGACCGGGAGCTGGTGCGGCTGCAATGCTACGAGGGACTGGACGAGAGCAAGGCCCTCTACGAATGGAACTACCAGAAGCAGCTGCTGGCCATCCAGATGGAGCGGGGGAAGGAGGGACTCAAAAACGCCCTCTTCGGGGAGGAGTACCTTTTGGAGCGGCCCCTTCTCAAATCCATCCGGTCGGAAAAGCCCGTGGTGCTGCTCATCGACGAAATTGACAAGGCCGACGAGGAATTTGAGGCGTTCTTGCTGGAGCTGCTCTCGGAAATGCAGGTGACCATTCCGGAGCTTGGCACGGTGAAGGCCAAGACCGTCCCCTTCGTGGTGCTGACCTCCAACCGGGCCCGGCCCCTCAGCGAGGCCCTCCGCCGCCGCTGCGCCTATTTATATATCGAGTATCCGGACATGGACAAGGAGCTTTCTATCCTCCGGGCGAAGCTGCCCCATGTGGACGACCGCCTGGCGGCCCAGGTGGCTCTGGCGGTACACCGTCTGCGCCAGAGCGACGCCATTTTGAAAAAGCCCTCCATCGCTGAGGCATTGGACTGGGCGGCGGCCCTGGACGCCCTGGGCAAGCGGGAACTGACCCCCGACGCTCTGCGGCAGACCGCCGGCTTCGTGCTGAAAAACAACGAGGATCTCTCTTCCGTGGACTTTGAGGAGCTGACCCGGCCGGAACCGGGCCAGCCCTGCGGCCACTGCGGAGGCTGCGGCCATGACTGACCCGGGGGTGTACCTGGAAAAGCTCTCCGCCTTTTCCCGGATGCTCCGGCTGGAGGGCCTGGCTGTGAGCCCCAGGGAGACCGGGGACGCGGCGAAGCTGCTGCTTGCCCTGGGCCTCGAGGACCGGAACCAGGTGAAAACCGCTCTGCGGACCGTCTATGCCAAGACCCGGGAGGAGCAGCTTTCCTTCGACCGCTGCTTCGACGGCTTTTTCCTCTCGGAGGAGGCCATGCGGTCCCAGGCGAAGGAGCAGATGGAAAAGGAGCGGGAGCTTGCCGAGAACCGCCGCCGGGCGGAGGAGGAGCTGCAGTTAAACGGCAAACCCATGGACTTAAGCGACAGTCAGCGGGAGACCTACGCCGCCATGCCCGAGGAGGCCCGGCAGCGTCTGCGCGGCTTCATGGACAAGTACCGGGGCACGGCCGAGCGCAACCCCAAGCTCTACAGCGAGTTTATCCACTCGGTGTTCACCCGGACCCTGCTGGAACAGCAGATGCTCCTGGAAAACGCCGGGGTGGGGGGCATGGAGGCGGACCCAGATTTGGGCATCCTCTACCGGGACATCTCCGATTTCCGGGACACGGAGATCCCCAAGGCCATTGAAATCATTAAAACCGTGGCCCGGCAGATCAACGGCGAGCTCAGCGCCCGCCGCCGCGCCGGGGGCTCCACGGGAAAGCTGGACTTCCGCCGGACCATCCGCCGGGGCCTGGAGACCGGCGGCAGCCTGAACCGGCTGGAATTTAAGAAAAAGCGGGCCCACCGGAAGCGGCTGGTCATGCTCTGCGATGTGTCCGGGTCCATGGTCCAGTTTTCGGAATTTGCCCTGCGGTTTATTCAGAGCCTGAACCAGGTCTCCGAGGGCTCCCGAACCTTCCTCTTTTCCGAGAGCATGGTGGAGGCGGACCCTTTCAAGCTGCAAAATATGGACCTGTTCCGCAGCCACGTCCGGGATTCCGGCATCTACGGCCGGGGCACGGACTTGGGCTCCGCCCTGACGGAGCTTTTGGGGAGGAAGCCCCCGGTGCTCACCGCCGGAACCACCCTTTTGATCCTCTCGGACACCAAGTCCATCGACCAGCCCAGGGCCCTGGCGGCACTGCGGGAGGCCAAGCGCCACGCCGGAAAGGTGATCTTCCTCAACCCCATCCCCCAGCGGAACTGGCAGTACGTGGGCAGCATCCAGGCCATGGCCTCGGTGTGTCCCATGGTGTCCTGCTCCACGCTGCGGGAGCTGGCCACCGCGTGTCGGAAGCTCGCCCAAAGCTGAGGCCTTTTTGATGCTTTCTTTTGGTGAATCATACAATTCACCCCGGGAACGGCCGGATTTCCCATCGGTTCTTGCGATTTTCTGTTGACGGGACCGGGCAAAAGTGTTATAGTAGGGCAAGTGGTTTTTCCTGTGCGCACAAATGTGCACGGGTCAAATAAGAAAAGGAGAGAGACTATGAAAAAAATGCTTTCTTTGCTGTTAGCCCTGGGCATGGTGCTGACTCTGGCTGCCTGCAGCGCCAGCGGCGCCCCTGCGGGTACGGAGGCTGCTCCCACGGCAGGTGCTGACCCCGCCGCCCAGGGGAAGGTCTACAAGGTGGGCATCTGCCAGCTGGTGCAGCATGAGGCCCTGGACGCCGCTACCCAGGGCTTCATGGATAAGCTGACCGAACTGCTGGGCGAGGGCAACGTGGAGTTCGATCTCCAGAACGCCTCCGGCGACACCGCCACCTGCGGCACCATTGCCAATACCTTTGTTGCCGATGATGTTGACCTCATCATGGCAAACGCTACCCCCGCTCTCCAGGCGGCCGCTGCCGCCACCGCGGACATTCCCATCCTGGGCACCTCCGTCACCGAGTACGGCGTTGCCATGGACATCCAGGACTTTAACGGCACCGTAAGCGGCAACGTCTCCGGCACCTCCGACCTGGCCCCCCTGGACAAGCAGGCCCAGATGGTGAAGGACTGGTTCCCCGATGCCAAGAACGTGGGCTTGCTGTACTGCTCTGCCGAGGCCAACTCCCAGTACCAGGTGGACACCGTCCAGGGTTACCTGGAAGGCATGGGCCTGACCTGCAAGCAGTATTCCTTCACTGACTCCAACGACCTTCAGGCTGTGGCACAGACTGCTGCCGATGCGTCCGATGTTATTTATATCCCCACTGACAACACTGCCGCCTCCTGCACCGGTACCATTTCCCAGGTCCTGGAAAACGCTGGCGTGCCTGCCATCGTGGGCGAAGAGGGTATTTGTGAGGGCTGCGGCGTGGCTACCCTGTCCATCAGCTACTACGACCTGGGCGTGAAGACCGCCGAGATGGCCTATGACGTGCTGACCGGCGCGGCGGACATCTCCACCATGCCCGTGGGCTACGCCGACAAGCAGACCCCCAAGTATAACCCCCGGGTCTGTGAGGCTCTGGGCATCACCCCCCGGGAGGGCTACGACCCCATCGGTTAACTTAAAAAAGAATCAGGGCGAGGTGGTTTTTTCCGCCTCGCCCGCTTCCCCTGATTTCCCGGCTTTTCGCGGAGGGCCCTTTTTGGCATCCCTTCGCATGAAAATCCCGGATTTGGGAAGGCTAATGGGGCGCTTCTCCCGGCTTCGGCAGCAAGGGAATGCCCGCTCTATAAAAAGACGTTTTTATGGAGAAATCCAATTTTTTCGGAGGACATTATGACTAGTTTCCTGAACGCCCTGCCCGGGGCCGTGGCCCAGGGCCTGATCTGGGGCATTATGGCCATCGGCGTGTACATCACCTATAAGCTGCTGGACATCGCCGATTTGACCGTGGACGGCTCCTTCTGCACCGGCGCCGCCGTCTGCGTCATGCTGATGATTTCCGGACACAATGTCTGGACGGCCATGCTGGGGGCATTGCTTGTGGGCATGGTGACGGGCCTTGCCACCGGCTTTTTCCATACCAAGTGCGGCATCCCGGCCATTTTGTCGGGCATCCTCACCCAGCTGAGCCTCTGGTCCGTGAACCTGGCGGTCATGGGCATGAAGGCCAATACCCCCCTGAATGTGAATAACTATGACCTGCTGGTTTCCCTGCGGTATCTCCAGGAGGTCCAGAAGGGCACCCGGCCCTTCTACCAGCATCCCATCTTCGTCACCTGCCTGCTGACCCTGGGCATCATCG
>DETX01000040.1:416-1618 GCA_002362145.1 Clostridiales bacterium UBA3277 | reverse complement strand
CGTGCTGTACTGGTTCTTCGGCACGGAGCTGGGCAGCGCCATCCGGGCCACCGGCGCCAATCCCAACATGGCCCGTGCCCAGGGCATCAACACCAGCTTCAATAAGGTTTTGGGTTTGGCTCTGTCCAACGGGTTGGTTGCCCTGTCGGGAGCCCTGCTGTGCCAGTACAACGGCGCGGCGGACATCAACATGGGCCGGGGCGCCATCGTCATCGGCCTGGCCGCCATCATCATCGGCGAGGTGGCCTTCGGCAAGCTGTTCCACAATTTTGGCTTAAAGCTGCTGGCGGTGTCTCTGGGCGCGATTCTCTACTACATCGTCATCCAGTTTGTCATCAGCACCCTGTCCATCAACACCAACTACCTCAAGCTCATCTCCGCCCTGATTGTGGCGGTGTTCCTGGCCGTGCCCTACTGGCAGCAGGAGTATTTCCACAAGGGAAGAAGAAAGAAGGAGGTAACCCATGCTTAAGCTGCAAAACGTCTGGAAAACCTTCAACCCCGGCACCGTCAATGAAAAGGTGGCCCTCCAGGGCTTGAACCTTACCATGGAGGAGGGGGATTTCGTCACCGTCATCGGCGGCAACGGCGCGGGAAAATCCACCATGCTCAACGCCATCGCCGGGGTGTTCCCGGTGGATTCGGGAACCATCACCATCGGCGGTGTGGATGTGACGGGCCTTGCCGAATTCAAGCGGGCCCAGTACATCGGCCGGGTGTTCCAGGACCCCATGATGGGCACCGCCGCCACCATGCAGATTGAGGAGAATCTGGCCCTGGCCGCCCGACGGGGCAAGGGGCGCACCCTCCGGGCGGGGATCACCAAGGCCGACCGGGAGGCCTACCAGGAGCAGCTGAAGATCCTGGGCCTGGGCCTGGAGAACCGGATGACCGCCAAGGTGGGCCTCCTCTCCGGCGGCCAGCGCCAGGCGCTGACGCTGCTGATGGCCACCCTCCAGAAGCCGAAGCTGCTGCTGCTGGACGAGCATACCGCCGCCCTGGACCCCAAGACCGCCGGGAAGGTTCTGGCCGCCACGGAGCGGATTGTGGAGAAGGACCACCTGACCACCCTGATGATCACCCACAATATGCGCGACGCCATCGCCTACGGAAACCGTCTGATCATGATGTACGACGGCCAGATTGTGGTGGACATCTCCGGGGAGGAGAAGAAGAAGCTCACCGTGGAGGACCTGCTGGCC
>DETX01000040.1:0-143 GCA_002362145.1 Clostridiales bacterium UBA3277 | reverse complement strand
CGGGGAGGAGAAGAAGAAGCTCACGGTGGAGCATCTGCTGGACCTGTTCAGCCGGGCCTCCGGCTCTGACCAGGTCAGCGACAAACTGGTTTTGTCCTGAGATTTCGATTGGGAAAACAGCCCCGCCGCCCATAAGGGCGGCG
>DETX01000079.1 GCA_002362145.1 Clostridiales bacterium UBA3277 | reverse complement strand
ATGAATTCCTGGGGGTCCATGGGCTCCCCCTGGCAGGTCACGCTGAAATGGACATGGCTTCCCATGGCCGTCTCCACCAGGGCGGTGTCCCCGGCGAAGCCGATGGTCTGCCCCAGGGTCACCTGGTCCCCAGCCTTCACGGCCAGATCCTCAGACAGGCTGCAATACCGGGTCACATATCCCCCCACGTGGCTGATTTCCACCGTGGTGCCCAGGCTGTCGTCCTCATAGACGGCGGTGACCTGGCCGTCAGCGGCGGCCTTCACCTCCGCCCCCGTCTCCGCGGCAAGGTCGATGCCGTTGTGGACCCGCCAGTCCCGGGTGGTCTGGTTATAGCTCAGGGCCTCCATGGAATAGCCCGCAATGGCGTCCCCGGACACCGGAGAGGTCGTTTTCAGGGGCTTGGACGGCACCGTGGCCGCCGTGGTGGGCGCGGTGGCCGCGCTGGGGGCCGTCTCCCCGGTGGTGGTCCTGGGCTGGGTCTCCGTGGCAATGACCGGGACGTCCTGGGCCTCCATGGTGCCCACGATGGCCTCGGCCTGGGTCTCCCGGACCTGGACCTGTTTGACTTCTTCTAAATCTTTGTCGTTGCGGTAGTATACATAGCTCGTGACCCCGATGGCAGCAGCGCACAGGATCAGGGCTATGTAATAGCCCTTTCCGGCGAAAATACCGGACCTTTTTTTGTCATTCATGCTTTTTAGCACCTCCGAAGCTGAGTATTGACGAAACTTCCGGAGGTTAAACCGTTTCTGGAAAAAATTTGTTAGGGAAGCTCTGAGGGAATCGACAAGCGCTGGCAGCGAGAGATTTTGGCTCAGCCGAAGGTTCAAAAAATGTGGGAATACTTTGTGTATTTCCCATTTTTTGAACTGAACGGATGGGGCAAAAGATCCGCTGTCCAGCCGCCGACGATTTCCTCAGAGTTTCCCTAGGGCGCCTCCTCAAAGGCTTCGCCGGTGTTTTCCGCTTCCACCCGCCGCGCCGCCAGCTGCTCTGTCTCCTCCACCACCGTCTCAAATCCCGTCAGGGCCGCGAAGGGGGCAAACTGGGCCGCCCGGTCCCGTTCCGACATCCGGGCCCGGGTTTTGGAGACATGGTGGGGAAGCTCCAAAATGTCGTCATAGGGTCCGCTCATGCCCGGTGGCCTCCGATCTGGCTGTTTCTCGCCCGGGCCGTGGCCCCCTCCTGAAGGTTCATGCCCCGCAAAATGGCGTTTTTCCCATACTTACTTTTGATGGTAAGCATGGCCTCCTGCATCCGCTTTTCCCGGGCCTCGTCCTCCCGGCTCTCCGCCGGGGCGAAGAGATCCATCTGCTCCGCCCCTTCCTGGCAGGCCGCCTCCTCCCGGAGGACATGGCTGGCCGTCACGTTCAGCCGCCGGATCAGCAGATCCCTGTCCGTCACCCGGTCGAAAATCTCCATGGCCGCCCGGACGATCTGCCGGGTAGAGGCGGTGTGGCGGCCCAAATTGTGGCTGCCGTGGCCGTGCTTGGGAATCCGCCGTCCATAGCGGTCCAGGACCGCGGGGCCCTGGTAATCCCGGTTTTCCACATCGTAGCCCACGGTGAGGGTGATCTGGTCCGTGACCACCCCCTTGGCCACCAGCTCCAGGGAGAGCAGGTCCGCCATCTCCCTGGCCACCAGCCTGGCCTTTTCAAAGGTGTAGGGCTCCTGGAGGACCTGGCCGGAGCCGATGCTGTTCTCCTCCGGGCGATAGGCCTTGATCTGGGCCATGGTGCAGCTCTCCCAGCCCCAGGCATGGTCGATGAGCAGCTCCGCCCCCACGCCGAAGAGCTTGTAGAGCAGGTCCTCGTTGTGAAACTCTCCGGGACCTCCCAGAGAGCACCGGGCAATGTCCCCCATGGTGCGAAGGCCGCAGCCCTCCAGCTTCTTCCGGTAGCCGGGGCCCACCCGCCAGAAATCCGTCAGGGGCCGGTGGGTCCACAGCTCCCGGCGGTAGCTCTGCTCATCCAGCTGGGCAATGCGGACCCCGTTTTCATCCGGCGGGATGTGCTTGGCCACAATGTCCATGGCCACCTTGCACAGGTACAGATTCGTGCCGATGCCCGCCGTGGCGGTGATGCCGGTCTGCTTCAATACATCCAAAATCATGGTCATGGCCAGTTCCCGGGGGGACAGGCCCCGGGCCTTCAGATAGTGGGTCACGTCCAGAAACACCTCGTCCACGGAATAGACGTGGATATCCTCCGGCGCCACATAGTTCAGGTAGATCTCATAGACCCGGGCGCTGACCTCCATATACAGCGCCATCCGGGGCTTTGCCACAATGTAATCCAAAGAGAGCTCCGGGTGAGCCTCCAAAGTGGGGCCGTCGGTGGAGCTGCCGGAAAAGCCCCCGGGCCCCAGGCGCTGCCGGCGCAGGGCGTTGACCTCCGCCACCTTCTGCACCACCTCAAACAGCCTGGGCCGGCCGGGAATGCCCCAGCGCTTCAAGGACGGAGACACCGCCAGGCAGATGGTTTTCTCTGTCCGCTCCGGGTCCGCCACCACCAGATTGGCGTTCATGGGGTCCAGTCCCCGCTGGACGCACTCCACAGAGGCGTAGAAGGATTTTAAATCGATGGCAATATAGACCCGGTCCATGGGTGTGCCCCCTTTCGTTTTCGTTAGTATAGCACATTTGTTCGAAATATTCAAGATATTATCGAACATTTTTTCGTAGTGTATCTTTCAATTTTCCACGCTGTCCCCGATTGACTTTTCTTCCCTTTTGTGGAATAATAAGAAGGTTAAATCCGAAAAAAGAGAGGAACCCAATATGATGCAATCCAGAACGCATAATTGCGGCGAGCTGCGGCTTTCTGACGCCGGCAAAACCGTCACCATCGTGGGCTGGCTGGAAAATGTCCGGGAAGTGGGCGCGAATTTCGCCTTCGCCGTCCTCCGGGACTTCTACGGAACCACCCAGGTGGTCATTGAAAACGAGGTCATGATGGCCGCCATCAAGCCCATCAACAAGGAGTCCACCATCTCCGTCACCGGCCTGGTCCGGGAGCGGGAGAGCAAGAACCCCAAGCAGGTCACCGGTGAAATCGAGGTAGTCCCCGAGAAAATCGAGGTCCTGGGCAAGTGCGACCACAACCAGCTTCCCTTTGAGATCAACAAGAGTAAGGACGCCGATGAGAATACCCGTCTTAAGTACCGCTTCCTGGACCTCCGCAACCCGGCGGTAAAGAAAAACATCGTCCTGCGCTGCCAGGTGGTGGCGGAGCTGCGCCAGCGGATGACCGAGAAGGGCTTCCTGGAAATCACCACCCCCATTCTCACCGCCTCCTCCCCCGAGGGTGCCCGGGACTACCTGGTTCCCGCCCGGAACCACCCCGGCAAG
>DETX01000011.1:2604-8081 GCA_002362145.1 Clostridiales bacterium UBA3277 | reverse complement strand
TGAATATCAGTATAAAGCACACTGAGGCGGATGAGGTCGCCTCTCTATTTGAACTGGTTCAAAACTTTGCGTTACCTCACCCGACCTCGCTACGCTCGGCCACCCTCCCCAGAGGGGAGGGCTTTGGGGAGAGGGTACGCTTGCTCACAAAGGATGGATTCTATGAAATTAAAAACCACGCTCCTCGGAAAAACCTACACATTCCACGACCTAAAAGAGGTCCTGGCCAAGGCCAACGAGGAAAAGACCGGGGATAAACTGGCGGGCCTGGCGGCGGAAAACGCCCAGGAGCGGATTGCCGCCAAGGTGGTCCTCTCCGCCGTGACCCTGGGGGACCTGGGGGAAAATCCCGCCGTGCCCTATGAGGAGGACGAGGTCACCCGGATCGTCCAGGACGACCTGAACCAACCCGTCTACCGGAAAATCCGAAACTGGACCGTGTCGGATCTGCGGGAGTGGCTTCTGGCGGAAACCACCACCGGCGCGGACATCCGGGCCCTCTCCCGGGGCCTGACGCCGGAGATGGCGGCGGCGGTGTGCAAGCTCATGGGCAATCTGGACCTGGTCTACGCCGCCCAGAAGATCACCGTCACCGCCCACTGCAACACCACCATCGGCCTGCCCGGGACCCTCTCCTGCCGCCTGCAGCCCAACCACACCACCGACGACCTGGACGGTATCACCGCCTCCACCCTGGAGGGCCTGAGCTTCGGCGCGGGGGACGCGGTCATCGGATTGAACCCGGTAACGGATTCCCCGGAACAGGTGGGGAAGATTCTCCGGCGGTTCCAGGAAATCAAGGAGCACTGGCAGATTCCCACCCAGATCTGCGTCCTGGCCCATGTGACCGCCCAGATGAAGGCCCTCCGGGAGGGAGCGCCCTGCGACCTGATCTTCCAGTCCATCGCCGGAAGCGAGAAGGGAAACGCCGCCTTCGGCTTTTCCGCCCAGACGTTGGAGGAGGCCCGGCAGCTGCTGCTGCGGGACGGCACTGCCCAGGGGCCCAACGTCATGTACTTTGAGACGGGCCAGGGCTCGGAGCTCAGCTCCGGGGCCCACCACGGCGCCGACCAGGTGACCATGGAGGCCCGGTGCTACGGCTTTGCCCGGCACTTTGCCCCCTTTCTGGTGAACACCGTGGTGGGCTTCATCGGGCCGGAGTACCTCTACGATGCCCGTCAGGTCACCCGGGCGGGGCTGGAGGACCACTTCATGGGAAAGCTCTTAGGTCTGCCCATGGGCTGCGACTGCTGCTACACCAACCACATGAAGGCCGACCAGAACGACATTGAAAACCTCTCGGCCCTGCTGACCCTGGCCGGGTGCAACTACTTCATGGGCATCCCCCACGGGGACGACATCATGCTCAACTACCAGACCACCGGCTTCCGGGAGACGGCGGCCCTGCGGGAGATCACGGGCAAGACCGCCATTCCGGAATTCCAGCGCTGGCTGGAAAAGATGGGCTTCGTGGAAAGCGGCCGTCTCACGGCCAAGGCGGGAGACGGGTCGAGTTTGTTGTTTTGAAAGAATGAAGAATGAATGATGAATGATTCTTCATCATTCATTATTCATTATTCACTAGACCAAAAAGGAGGAAACGCTATGGAACTAAGCAAAGACCTGCGCTCCCGGCAGGAGGCCCGGGATCTGGCCGCCGCCGGAGAGCGGGCCGCCAGGGCCCTGGCGGAGCTGCCCCAGGAAAAGCTGGACGAGATCGTCGCGGCGGTGGCCTCCGCCTTTGCCGCCCAGGCGGAAAAGCTGGCTGAGGAGGCCGTGAAGGAGACCGGCTTCGGCAATATTCCGGACAAGACCACAAAAAATAAATTCGCCTCCCTGACCCTGCTGGACGCCCTGAAGGGGAAAAAGTACGTGGGCCTTCTCCGGGAGGACGAGGAGAAGGGGGTCTGGGAGTACGGCGTTCCCGTGGGGGTCATCGCCGCCATCGTCCCCAGCACCAACCCCACCTCCACCGTGTGCTACAAGGCCATGATCGCCCTGAAATCCGGAAACGCCATCATTTTCTCTCCCCACCCCAACGCCGCCGGGTGCACCCGCCGGGCGGCCCAGATCGTGGCGGAGGCCGCCGAGGCGGCGGGGGCCCCCAGGGGCAGCGTAGGGTGCCTGAGTATCCCGGAGCTGGCCGGGTGCCAGGAGCTGATGGCCGCCCCCCAGACAAGGCTCATTCTGGCCACCGGCGGCCCCGGCATGGTCCGCGCCGCCTATTCCTCCGGCAAGCCCGCCATCGGCGTGGGGGCTGGAAACGGCCCGGCCTATATCCACCACAGCGCCGACGTCCCCCGGGCCATGGAGGACATTCTCACCTCCAAGACCTTCGACTTCGGCACGGTCTGCGCCTCGGAGCAGAGCATCCTGGTGGAAAAGGGCATGGAGGAGGCCGTGGTGCGGGAGGGAAAGCGGCTGGGCTTTTACTTTCTCACCAGCCAGGAGGCTAAGAAGCTGGCGCAGGCAATCTTCCTGCCCTCCGGGGGCATCAACCCCAAGGTGGTGGGAAAGCCCGCCGAACACCTTGCCCAGCTGGCCGGGTTTTCCGTGCCGGAGGGTACCAAAATTCTGGTGGCCCGGGAGAACGAGGCAGGCCCCGCCGGGCCCTACACCCGGGAGAAGCTCTGCCCGGTGCTGGCCCTGTTCGTCCTTAGCAGCGAAGAGGCGGTGCTGCAAAAGGCCATCGAGGTCCTGGACCGGGAGGGCAGCGGCCACACCTTCTCCATCCACGCCGCCGATCAGGCCGTCATCCGGCGCTTCGCGGCGAAAATTCCCGTGTCCCGTTTCCTGGTGAACACCCCCGCCACCCAGGGGGGCATCGGGGCCACCACGGGTCTGTTTCCCGCCATGACCCTGGGCTGCGGCGCCGTGGGAGGCAGCTCCTCCTCCAATAACATCTCCCCCATGGACCTCATCAACATCCGCCGGGTGGCCTTCGGCCGGAGGGTTCATCCGCCGAAGGCCCGGGTGGAACTGACCCCGGAGCTGCTGGAAACGCTGACCCAGCGGATTCTGGAACGGCTGGGCTAGGAGGGAACGCCATGGAAGCGGAACTCATAAACGCCCTGACGGAGGCGGTGCTGGGGCGGCTGTTTGTGGAAATCGAGGCCTCGGGCCGCCACGTCCACGTGACGCGGGATCAGGCCCTGGCCCTCTTCGGCCACGACCTGACCCCCCAGCGGCCCCTGAGCCAGCCGGGGCAGTTCCTCGCCCGGGAGCGGGTGACGGTGGCGGGGCCCAGGGGGTGCCTGGAGCGGGTGGCGGTGCTGGGTCCCGCCCGGAAGGAGGCCCAGGTGGAGCTGTCCCTGACGGACGCGAAAGCTCTGGGCCTGGAAATTCCCGTCCGGCTCTCCGGGGATGTCTCCGGCACCCCGGGGGCGGTGCTGGAGGGGCCGAAGGGCTCGGTCCACTTAGCCCAGGGCGTCATCGCCGCCCGGCGGCACATCCATCTGCGGCCCCAGGACGCGGCGGCCTTCGGCGTGCAGGACCGGCAGGTGGTCCATTTGCAGACCTTCACCCAAAGGCCCCTGTGCTTTGGGGACGTGGTGGTCCGGGTGAGCAAGGATTTCATGCCCTACGTCCACCTGGACTATGACGAGGCCAACGCCTGCGGCTTTACCCCAGGGGATTTCGGGAGGATCGAGCCATGAGGGCACTGCTCATCGGGAAGGAGCCCGGCATGACTCTGGGCTACGACTATGTGAAGGAGCCGCCCTATGAGGCGGTGGTGATGGGGTCATTGAGCCTGGGGGAGCTGCTGCGGTTCCGGGAGGAGCGGGTGCTCTCGGCTCTCGCGGAGGGAAAGAGCGTATACCTGTACACCCCGGGCCTGCCGGAGGCGCCGAAGAACCGGGCTCTGGCCGGGAGCCTGACGGCGGCCCAGCGGGAGCTGAAAAACTGGGGGGTGCTCTTCACCGACGGGGGCCGGAAGCAGCTGATTACGGCGGAGGAGGCCAAGGCCCTCCGGGCCGCCGGGCGGCGGCCCAGTCCCGGGGCGGTGCTGACGCCTCTGGCAAAGGAAATTTTGGAGGATACGAAATGAAGGTAGGAAAAGTAATCGGCTCCATCTGGGCCACGAGGAAGGCGGCATGCCTGCAGGGGCAGACCTTCCTGGTGGTGGAAAGCGACGGCCAGAGCATCGTGGCGGCGGACCAGGTGGGGGCAGGAACGGGGGACCGGGTGCTGCTGGCCACGGGGACGGTGGCGTCCAGGTACTGCATGGACGCCCCGGTGGACGCGGCGGTAGTGGCGATTGTGGATGAGAAGGTTAATGAATAATGAATGATGAAGAATGAATCATTAAGGTATCGCCTGCGGCGATGAAAAAATTTTAATTGATCGCCGCAGGCAATACCACAACTATTCATTATTTATTATTCACTATTCATTACCAAAGGGGGAATTTTATGTCATTTCACGAAATCCTCATCGCCGTCATGGCGGCCTTCGCCGTCCTGGGGGCGGTGGATCTGCTCCTGGGCAACCGGCTGGGGCTGGGAGAAAAGTTCCGGGAGGGCATCCTGGCCATGGGCGAGCTGAGCCTGGCTATGGTGGGCATCGTGTGCCTGGCCCCGGTGCTGGCGGAGGTTTTAAAGCCCGTCATCCTGCCCGTCTACCGCTTTCTGGGGGCGGACCCGGCCATGTTCGCCGGGTCCATTCTGGCCTGCGACATGGGCGGCGGACCCCTGGCCCGGGCCCTGACGGAGGACCCCAGCGCGGCGGGCCTGGGCGGGGTCATCACCGGCTCCATGCTGGGGGCCACCATCGTCTTTACCATCCCCGTGGCCATGGGCATTCTCCGGGAGGAGGACCGGCCCGCCATGGCCAAGGGCATCCTCAGCGGCATGGTCACCATCCCCCTGGGGGTGTTTGTGGGGGGCGTGGCCGCGGGCTGTCCCCTGGGGATGGTTCTGGGGAACCTGACCCCCATTCTCATTCTGGCCGCCCTCATCGCCCTGGGGCTGTGGCGGGCGGAGGGGGCCATGGTCCGGGGCTTCTCCCTGTTCGGCAAGGCCGTGGCGGCGGTGGCCACCCTGGGTCTGGCCCTGGCCATTGTGGAGGGGCTCACGGGCTTCGCCATTCTGCCGGGCATGGCCCCCATCTCCGAGGGCTTTCTGACGGTGGGCACCATTGCCATTGTGCTGGCGGGGGCCTTTCCCCTGGTGCTGGTACTGACAAAGCTGCTGAAAAGGCCCCTCCTGGCCCTGGGGCGGAAACTGGGCATCAACGACACGGCGGCGGCGGGGCTCATTGCCAGCCTGGCCAACTCCATCGCCGCCTTCGGCATGGTGAAGGACATGAACCCCAGGGGCAAGGTTGTGAACATCGCCTTCGCCGTGTCGGGGGCCTTTGTGTTCGGGGACCATCTGGGCTTCGCGGCGGGGTTCGCCCCGGAGCTCATGGGGCCCATGATTCTGGGCAAGCTGGCGGGGGGCGTCAGCGCGGTGGGGGTAGCGATGCTGCTGACCAGG
>DETX01000011.1:1251-2220 GCA_002362145.1 Clostridiales bacterium UBA3277 | reverse complement strand
CCTCCCTTGACTTTGGGCGCAGACGTGGTATAATGACAATAGAAAAGGGCGCTGCCGATAGACGGTTAGCCCCCTCGGATTGCGATTAGTAAACCGCCCGGTTGGGGAACTCGGGGCGGTTTACTTCTTTTTTATGATCGTAATGATCAAACCGGCAAAAGAAATGAGGACCAGCATGAGCTGAAACAGCTCTTCATATGTAACCACATTCACTTTGACCACCCCCCTTCCAAAGAGGACAGGGGGCAAAGAAGGATCACCCCCTGTAAAAAAGGGGGGACAAACCGCCTACCATACTATATGGCAGCGCCCAGCGGCACCATAAGAATGCCGCCATTGACAGCATAAACCGGATTCTGACAAAAGTCAATCGCCGGGAGATCAGGGCGGAAGAAAAAGGTTGACAACCCCGTATCTTCCGGGCTATAATGGACACAATATGCACAGGCTGTGAAGAGAAGAGTACCCCGGGAAAACCGGTCAGAGAGCCCAGGCAGGTGGAAGTGGGCACGGATTGCAGCGGGTGAACATGGTCTCGGAGCCGACGGGCCGATAGGGAAGCGCGAATTTATTCGACAAGCGCATATGGCGAGAGATTTTGGCTCAAACTGCGCGATTGGGGCAAAAGATCCGCCAGATGCCGCAGGCGATGAATTCAGCGATTCCAAAGCAGGCTCGTCCGGGTGCGCCCGTTAAAGCGCCAATGAGGCAGAGATTCTCTGCAAATCAAGGTGGTACCGCGTCAATTTTTGTCGCCCTTGGGTTTTCCAGGGGCGGCTTTCTTTTTAATAACAGGAGGAAAAGAAAATGTGCGAAAAATGCAGAGGTAATTACTACATTACCACCCCCATCTACTATCCCTCGGACAAACTCCACATCGGCCACGCCTACTGCACCGTGGCCACCGACGCCATGGCCAGGTTCAAGCGGCTCCAGGGCTACAACGTCATGTTCCTCACCGGCACCGAC
>DETX01000011.1:680-945 GCA_002362145.1 Clostridiales bacterium UBA3277 | reverse complement strand
CACCGACGAGCACGGCCAGAAGATTGAGGACAAGGCCAAGGAGGTCGGGGTCACCCCCAAGCAGTTCGTGGACAACATCGTCCTGGGGGAAAAGGGCGTGCTGGATCTGTGGAAGCTGATGAACATCTCCTACGACCGGTTCATCCGCACCACCGACGACTACCACGAGGCCGCCATCCAGAAGATCTTCAAGAAGATGTACGACAATGGGGACATCTACAAGGGTAAGTACGTGGGCAAATACTGCAAGCCCTGCGAGTCCTTC
>DETX01000011.1:0-322 GCA_002362145.1 Clostridiales bacterium UBA3277 | reverse complement strand
CTACTTCTTCCGGCTGAGCAAGTATGCGGACCGGGTCCAGGACCTGCTGGAAAACACCGACTTCCTGGAGCCCCGGAGCCGGGTCAACGAGATGGTGAACAACTTCATTAAGCCGGGCCTTGAGGACCTGTGCGTCTCCCGGACCAGCTTCACCTGGGGCGTGCCCGTGGACTTTGACCCGGGCCATGTGGTCTACGTCTGGATTGACGCCCTGTTTAACTACATGACCGCCCTGGGCTTTGAGAACGACAAGTATGACGATCTGGAGAAGTTCTGGCCCGCCGACGTGCACTTCATCGGCAAGGAGATCGTCCGGTTCCAC
>DETX01000061.1 GCA_002362145.1 Clostridiales bacterium UBA3277 | reverse complement strand
CTTCACTGAGAAGTACAACATGACCTTCCCCGGCTGGGAGCCGGAGCGGATGGCCAAGCTGGACGAGCTGTTCAAGGCCTACGCCCCTGTGACCAAGGATATGCTGTGGGAGAACCTACGCTACTTCCTGGAAGCCCTGATGCCCACCTGCGAGGAATGCGGCATCAAGATGGCCATTCACATGGACGATCCCCCATGGGACATCTTCGGACTGCCCCGGCTGATGGTGGACGAGGCCGCCTGCGACAAGCTCTTAAAAATGGTTGACCATCCCTGCAACTGCCTGACCCTGTGTACCGGCAGCCTCAACGCCAATCCCGCCAACAACTGTGCCGAGATCGTGAAAAAGCACGCCGACCGGATTGCCTTTGCCCACATCCGCAACATTCACCACTTCGAAAACGGCGACTTCTCCGAGGCCGCCCATCGGGACTGCTGCGGCGAGACCGGCATCATCGACATTCTCCGGGCCTACCACGACGCCGGCTGGGAGGGCTACATCCGTCCAGACCATGGCCGTCAGCTCTGGGAGGAGGGCCCCGGCACCTGCCGCCCCGGCTACGGCAAGTACGACCGGGCATTGGGCATCCAGTATATGCTGGGCGTCTGGGATCTGCTGGACAAGCTGGATGCCGAAAAGGCAAAATAAAAGACCAACGAAAAAGGACATCGGGTATAACCGATGTCCTTTTTTACGTCTGTTCCTTTTGGGGGTAAGCCCGGTCCAGCTCTCTGAGAACCCGTACCCCCTGGGTGAGGAAGGCCTCCCGGTCCAGAGCGTCGCTTTTAATGGCCTCCTGGACGATGAGCCCATCGGAGAGCAGGAGAATGAGCCAGGTGAGAAAATCCGCCGGGATTCCCGTCCGCTCGGCGATTTTCTGACTGATCAGGGCCTGAAACTCTTCGTATCGGGTGATCAGCCGCTGCCGAAGGACCTCGTCTCCAAGCTGGGCCTCGGACAGCAGGTGCATCCGCAGCCCTGCCGAGGCGATGTTGCGCTCCACCACGTATTTGACCAGCCGGTTCAGGGAGGTGTCCTTGTCCTTGTTCTCCGTCCAGCGGATTAGATCCTCCCACTGCTCGTCCAGATACCGGTCCGTGATGTCGAAAAAGATTTCTCCCTTGGTTTTGTAGTGGTAGTACAGTGTCCCTTTGGAGATCCCGGCGGCCTTCGCGATCTCCGCCAGGGAGATATCCGCCAGAGCCTGGGTTTTCAGCAGCTCACAGGTGGCGTCCAGAATCAGCTGCCGGATGTTTTCCTTCCGCGGTGCCGCCATAATTCTCTCTCCTTGCCAGTTGAAATCGGAACCCCGGGTAAAAGCAGACAGACCCGTACCCGTATGATTTCCGTTTTTTTTTTGGATATCAGTATAGCACAGAAAAAAGAAACTGTCTATCCCTTGCTGAAACTTGAACAAATCTCGTCTTTTTCCACAAAAATCTTTTGGTAGTGTTGACAATCCCAGCAAGAGGCGCTACAATGAATCCATCACAAGTCGGTCACTTGGCCGACAACGGCAGAGGTGATTCAGCTTGAACTTAAGGAAAATCAACCATCGGCTGGAAAAGCGGTTTTCCGGCAGGGTGACCGCGGCGCTTCGGGATGGCGCGATGGTCCTCACGGGGAATGTGGACACCTGGGCAGAGGTGGTGGAGGCCTGCGGCCTGGCGGCGGAGCGGTACAGCAAAATCCATGTGGTCAACGACCTTGTCTGCGCTGAGGCGCAGCCTCAGAAAATGCGCCTGCCCAAGGTGACGGATGATACGCTGGAGGGCCGCAGGCCCGATGTGCTCATCATTGGCGGCGGCATTTCCGGCGCCTCTATCGCCCGGGAGCTCAGCAAGTGGAAGCTGGACATTCTTCTTGTGGAGAAGGAGGCGGACCTGGCCCTCCAGGCCAGCGGCCGCAACGACGGCGAGGTCCATCCCGGCATCGATTTGAAAAAGGGCTCTAAAAAGCATGCCTATGTCCGAAAGGGCAACGCCATGTATGACCAGGTCTGCCAGGAGCTGGACGTTCCCTTCCGCCGGGTGGGGCAGTATGTATGCTTTCAGAATGGCTGGTTCCGGCCCTTTGCGGCGCTCTACTGCCTGCTGCGCAAATACCGGGACGGAATCTCTGACACGAAGATCATCTCCGCCCGGGAGCTCTACCGGCGGGAGCCGGAATTCACCCCGGGCTTCCAATTCGCCATTTCCAATCCTTCCGCCGGCTGTGTCTGCCCCTACGGGCTGACCATCGCCTACGGAGAAAACGCCGTGCAGAACGGGGTGCAGGTGTCCCTGAACACGGCGGTGCTGGAAATGGAAGTTAAGGACGGGAAAATCCTCTCGGCGAAAACCAACCGGGGCCGGGTGTATCCGGGCCTGGTCATCAACGCCGCCGGGGTTTTCGCGGAAGAGGTGGCGGCCATGGCCGGGGACCGGTTCTACTCCATCCATCCCCGCCGGGGCACCAACGCCATTCTGGATAAGAAGGCCGGAACCTATGTCAACGCCATTGCCTCCATCAAGGAGATTACCAAAAACAAGAGCAACACCAAGGGCGGCGGCATCCTCCATACCGTCCACGATAACCTCCTGGTGGGACCCGACGCGGTGGAGACCTGGGAGAAGGAAAACGTGGAAACCCATGCAGAGAGCATTGAAAAAACCTTCCAAAAACACCAGAAAACCATGCCGAAGCTCTCCCAGAAGGACATCATCACCTACTTCACCGGGGTCCGGGCCCCCACCTTCGAGGAGGATTTCATCATTGAAATGGGCCGCAAAACCGAAAATCTGATTCACTGCGCCGGCATCCAGTCCCCGGGCCTGACCACGGCGCCGGCGGTGGCTCTGGATGTGGAAAAAATGGCGGTGGACTATCTGAAAAAGACCAAAAAGGTGGAAAAAAATCCGGACTACAACCCCGTTCGCCGGGGTATCCCCGTGCTGCGGGACATGAGCGACGAGGATCGCAGCGCCCTGATTCGGAAGAATCCCGACTACGGGATCATCGTCTGCCGCTGCGAAGAGGTGAGCAAGGGAGAAATTCTGGACGCTCTGAAATCGCCTATCTGCGTGCCCACGGTGGACGGCATCAAAAAGCGGGTCCGGCCCGGCATGGGCCGGTGCCAGGGGGGCTTCTGTTCGCCGCTGGTGACAAAGATCATCGCGGATTATCTGGATGAGCCCCTTTCCCAGGTGAAAAAGTCCTCGGAGGACTCGAACATCACCTGCGGGCCCATTGTTTGAGGGGAGGCAGGCAGCTATGCGTACATGGGATGTCTTAGTCATCGGCGGCGGCCCTGCGGGGCTGGCGGCCGCCATATCCGCCCACGAAAACGGAGGCCGCACCCTGCTCATTGAGCGGGAGGCGCGGCTGGGCGGAATTTTAAAACAGTGTATCCACGACGGCTTCGGGCTGATCCGCTTCGGCGAGAAGCTGTCCGGACCGGAATACGCCGGACGGTTCATCGAACGATTCCGGGCGGCGGGAATTGAAAGCATGACATTGACCTTCGTCACCTGCATCGAAAAGGGGGAGGAAGGCTTCCTGGTGACCCTGGTCAACCGGGACGGGGTGGAGACCATCGGGGCAAAGGCCCTGATCCTTGCCACCGGATGCCGGGAGCGGACCGCCAAGCAGGTGTCCATCCACGGCACCCGTCCCGCCGGGGTGTTCACCGCCGGAACGGCCCAGCACTTTACAAACCTTTTGGGGCAGCTTCCGGGAAGGCAGTGCGTAATCCTGGGCAGCGGCGACATCGGGCTGATCATGGCCCGCCGCCTGACCCTGGAAGGGGCCCGGGTCCTGGGAGTTTACGAGGCCAAGTCCACTCCCTCTGGCCTGACCCGCAACATCCATCAGTGCCTCCACGATTACAATATCCCCCTGCACCTGTCCCACACCATTACCCGGGTCTTTGGTCAGGACCGGCTGAGCGCGGTGGAGATCTCCCAGGTGGATGAGAAAATGCGCCCCATCCCCGGCACCCAGGAGATTCTATCCTGTGACACCCTGATCCTCTCTGTGGGTCTGATTCCGGAAAACGAGCTGGCGGAGAAGCTGGGCATCCGGCTGGACCCCGATACCAAGGGCCCTGCCTGCAACGCCCAGCTCATGACCAGTGTGGACGGCGTGTTCTCCTGCGGCAATGCCCTCCATGTCAACGACCTGGTGGATTACGTCTCCGAAAGCGGCGAGACCGCCGGCCGGAACGCCGCCCGGTACGAGGGAAAGGCCCGGCGGGAAATTCCCGTAAAGGCCTCCGGGGCCCTGCTCTACGCTGTGCCCCAGAGCCTGAACCTGAACGCGGACAACCGGGAGACGGTGCTCTACTTCCGCAGCCGGGAGGTTTTGAATGGGTGTCGCCTTACGATCACCGCCGACGGCCGGGAGGTATTCGCTAAGAAGTATCCTTTCCTCCGGCCGCCGGAAATGGAGCGGCTGGTGATCGATTTTTCCGCCTTCGGTCTGACGGATGCTTCGGAAATTGCCATCGATATCGAGGTGAATGACCATGCCTAAACTTGTCTGTATCGTCTGTCCCCGGGGCTGTACCATGGAAGTGACCGAAACCGGGGAGGGCTTCCGCGTCACCGGCAATACCTGCAAGCGGGGAGAAGCCTTTGCCCTGGCGGAGATGACCTGCCCCATGCGGACCATCAGCTCCACGGTCCCGACGGTATTTCCGGAGGTTCCGGTGCTGCCGGTCCGGGTCTCGGCGGAAATTCCCAAGGAGCGGATCTTCGATGTGATGCGGGAGATCAAAAAGGTCCGCCTGGACCATGACGTCCGCCGGGGAGACGTGGTCCTTGCCGATGTCCTGGGGCTGGGGGTGGACATCATCGCCACCGACGAACTTCTGAAAAGAAAATAGAAGGGGGAAGAAAGAGAGATGGAGACCCCACTGGTACTGACCTTCGATATCGGCACCCAGAGCATCCGCTGCCTGCTGGCCAGGCCCGACGGCAGCTTTGCCGATATGGTCCAGCGCAAGTATGACCAGCCCTATTTTTCCCTGGAGCCGGGCTGGGCGGAGCAGCGCCCCGATTTTTACTATGAGCAGATGTGTCTCGCGGCAAAAACACTCTGCCAGCGGAACCGGGAGCTGCTGCCGGACATCGTCGCCGTAACGCTGACGGCGATCCGAGACACGGTCGTGTGTCTGGACGAAAAACAGGAACCCCTTCGGGACATTATTTTGTGGCTGGACAAGCGGCAGGCCGCCTGGGACCGGCCCTTCCCCCTGTACAAATCCTGGATGTTCCGGCTTGTCGGCATGACCGAGGCCACCAAGACCATCTACCGGGCCAGCGTCTGCAACTGGATTCGGCAGAACGAGCCTGAGATCTGGGAAAAGACGGACAAATATGTCTTTCTGCCCGGCTATCTGAACTATAAAATAACCGGCCAGCAGGTGGATGCCGAGGCCAACATGATCGGCCACATCCCCTATGACTGCAAGCACCGCCGCTGGAAATCCCGGCACGATTTGACCCGGTGCATCCACGACGTGCCGGTGAGCAAAATGCCCCCGCTGAAAAAATCCGGTGAGGTCCTGGGCTATGTCACGAAGGAGTTTTCCCGGGCCAGCGGCGTCCCCGAGGGGCTGCCCCTCATCGCCACCGGCTCCGATAAGGGCTGTGAGACCCTGGGCCTTTCGGTGGTGCAGCCCCATAAGGCGGCGCTCTCCTTCGGCACCACGGCCACCATTCAGCTGGCGGTGGAAAAGTATTTCGAGCCCCAGAGCTTTATGCCCGCCTACCCGGCGGTGCCCAACCACCTCTACAACCCCGAGATTGAGCTGTACCGGGGCTTTTGGCTGGTGTCCTGGGGTTCATCCGGGAGTTTGGACAAAAGGAGCAGGCCCAGGCCCAGGCGCTGGGCTGCTCTCCGGAGGAGGTGCTGGACCGAGCCATTCGGGAGATCCCGCCCGGCTGTGAGGGGCTTTTGCTCCAGCCCTATTGGACCCCCGGAATCCTGCATCCCAACTCCCGGGGCGCGGTGGTGGGCTTCGCGGACTACCACACCCACCTGCATTTGTACCGGGCGATCATCGAAGGCATCGTTTTTGAGATGTACCATTCGCTGAGAAACATGGAGCGGCGGTCCGGTCTGCGAATCCGGCAGCTTTACGTGGCAGGCGGCGGCGCCCAGAGCGATACCGCCTGCCAGATCACGGCGGATGTATTCGGCCTGCCGGTGAAGCGGATTCAGACCCACGAGGCCTCCGGTCTGGGGGCGTCCATGGTGGCCTTCCTGTGGGCGGGGGTATTTCAAAACTACGACGAGGCTATTTCCCACATGGTCCATGAGGGAGACACCTTCCTCCCAAACCAGGACGTCCACAGCATCTATATGGAAATCTACAAGGGCGCCTACCGTAAAATTTTCACCCGGCTGGAGCCGGTCTACAAAAGAATTCTAAAGACGATCAAAAGGAGAGACGTATTATGAGCAACAAACCCTATAAGGGCTTCCAGCCCAAATGGCTGTTGACCCCCGCTCCCCAGGGAAGCTACCGCTCCATTTTCCGCTGGGGAGACCCGAACTTCTTCAAGTACCCCAAGGAGTCTCTTTACAAGCTGATGAAAGAGACCTTCCAGATGACCGACGAGGATTTCAAGGACTACACAGACGACATCGGCTTTGACCAGGTGAGCCTTCCGGACCACCCCTGCCGATTGGCCCCGGAGCATATCCAGGTGCTGAAGGAGATTGCGGGGGAGGACTTCGTCACCACGGAGGACTATCCCCGTCTGGCCGTTGCCTACGGCTGCACCGGCTATGATCTGCTGCGGCTGCGGCACAAGCAGATCGACAGCGTTCCCGACGTGGTGGTCTATCCCGACACCACAGAGCAGGTGGAGAAACTGGTGGGCTACGCCGCCGCCCATAAAATCCCGCTCTACGTCTACGGCGGCGGAAGCTCCGTGACCCGGGGCGTGGAGCCAATCCTGGGCGGCATCTCCCTGGATATGCGCAAGCGCTTCAATAAGGTTATCAGCTTTAACGAGGTGGACCAGACCATCACCGTCCAGGCCGGTATGTCCGGTCCGGACCTGGAGGACGCCCTCCAGAACGCGCCCCAGCGCTTCGGCGCCAAGCGGGCCTACACCTGCGGCCACTTTCCCCAGTCCTTTGAGTACAGCAGCGTGGGCGGCTGGACCGTCACCCGGGGCGCCGGCCAGAACTCTACCTACTACGGCACCATTGCGGACATCGTCCTCTCCCAGAAGTACGCAACCCCCATCGGCCGCATTGTCACCCCCCACAATCCCAGAGAGGCCACGGGCCCGGACCTGAACCAGATCATGATGGGCTCTGAGGGAACCTTCGGCGTACTGACGGAGGTGACCTTGAAGGTCCGCCGGTGGATGCCGGAAAACCGGAAGCGCTTCTCCTACATGTTTAAAAACTGGGAGATCGCCATGGAGGCCGCCCGGGAGATGATGCAGTGCGAGTGCGGGTATTCCTCCGTATTCCGCCTGTCCGACCCCGAGGAAACCCACCTGATGCTGAAGCTCTACGATGTGGACGAGACCCCTCTGGCTCCCATGCTGGACAAATTTGGCTATGCGGACATGGAGCGGTGCCTGTTCCTGGGCTTTACCGACGGTGAGAAGGGCTTCTCCAAAAACGTCGCCAGGAACATTGGCCGCATCGCCCGGAAATTTGGGGCCATGCCCATGACGGGCTTTGTGACCAAGAGCTGGGAGAAGGGCCGCTTCAACGATCCCTATCTGCGGGATACGCTGATGGATTTCAGCGTCATCACCGATACCCTGGAGTGCAGTGTCAACTGGTCCAATATGGCCCAGGTCCACCGGGACGTCCGGGAGGTCTGCCACAAGCTGCCGAACACCATCGTCACCACCCATATGTCCCACTGCTATCCCCAGGGCGCGAATCTCTACTTTATCTTCATCACCAAGATGAACGACGCGGCGGAATTCAAGCGCTACCACACCACCATCCTGGACGCCATTCAGCGCTCCGGCGCGGCCATTTCCCACCACCACGGCATCGGCAAGATGTTCGCCCCCTGGCTGGAAGGCTACATCGGAGAGAAGGAGTACGGCGTGTTCCGGGTGCTGAAAAACTACTTTGACCCGGACTATACCATGAACCCCGGCGGAACCATCGGCCTGGATTTGAAGCCCGAGGAAAAGAAATTCCTCAATACCCGCAAGGATTATCGTTAAACGTCATAAAATCCCCGCAAGAGGCAGGAAACCCTGTCCCTTGCGGGGAATTTTCCTTATTTTGCGGGACCTGCGGGATCAATCCCCAGGAAGGGGAAGGCCTTGGCGCCGTCCTCCCAGCCCTTTAAGTAGAGCCGTTCCAGGTCCTCCTTGTTGCGGCTGAGGGTGTCCACGCCACAGGTGTCGTCGGGGGAGAGGATAAAGACCCGGCCCTCCTCCCGGTATTTTTTCGCCAGATCCACACTCCGGTTGTAGAGCTCGGCCCGTTCCCGGAATGCCTCCGCCGCCATGGGGTATTTGTGCTCAATGCCCCTGGCCATGCGGCTGTCCTTGCGGTTATTGCGGATGGTGTCCTCCGGCCGGGACAGGATCAGCACCACCCGGTCGCAGCCCCAGGCGAAGGCCTTTTCCACCGGCACCGGGTCCCCCAGGGCCCCGTCGTAGTAGGGCACGCCGTCAATAAAATAAGGGGCGCAGACGAAGGGAATGGCCGAGGAGGCCTTGCACACATGGTATTGATCCTGAGAAATGTCGGATTTGTCGAAGTACCTGGGAAGTCCCGTCCGGGCATCGGTGGCCACCACCAGGAACTCCATGGGATTGTCCCGAAGGGCGGGGTAGTCCAGGGGATACTCGCCGGTGGAATTGCTCAAGGTGGAGTAGACATAATCCAGATCCACGAAGGAGTGGTGCAGCAGAAAATTCGCCATGCCCATGTACTCCTTGCGCATGGAAAATTCCGTATAGAACTGGAAGTTGCGCCGGTGCTGCCTGGCGCCGAAGGCGGCCAGGTTGGCGCTGCCTGCCGAGACGCCGATGCCCAGATCAAAGCTCACGTTGTTTTCCAGAAAGCGGTCCAAAATTCCGGCGGCATAGATGCCCCGCAGACCGCCGCCCACGTCAATGATACCAGTTTTCAAGGCTGTTCTCCTTCCGTCGGGAAAGCCAGACGGAAAATGTCCGGCAGGTCCCGCTCCTGTAAATTAAAGTTGCCCCTTACCGGCCGGGAGGACAGGAGGTTTCCCAGCCGGTCAAAGCCAGCGCACAAACCCTCTCCGGAGATGACGGCGTCCACAAGCTCTGTGTCTCCCGCGTACTCCCAGACGATGGTCTTAAAATGCTCTCCCCTGCGGGAGTCCATGGCATAGTGGTGGACGGCCTGCCTGGTTTCCTGGGAGCAGTCCGGCTCCGGCATCAAAACGGTGAACACCGGATGGAGCTCCTCCACACCGGCCAGCAGCTCCCCGTTGAGAATGGACTCCCGGTGGCGGTCCCCATAGACAAAGCAGAGGCTGTACAGCATCTGCCCGCCGCGAAGCCGGTGGCAGAGCGCGATGGCCCCCTCCTCCGCCCGGATGGCCAGCATCAGATTCTGAAGCTCCGAGGCCTGGTCCAACAGTTCCTCCCCCAGATTTCCCGGGCGGCAGAACAAAATAAAGGCGCTCTCAGGATGGCTTTGGACCAGGGGAAGAGCAGCCGCGGGATTCCCGTCTGCCCAGAGGGCCCAGGTATGGATGCCCAGCTGCTCTCCCTGGGAGATGATCTCCCGGAGACGCTCTGTGTTTTCACCCAGGGCCAGGGTCACCATCCAGGGGATATGACAGCTTCCCCGCCGTTCCTCCGCCCGGATGTCCCGGACACCGGCGGTGCAGCTGTTGTAGCCCAGGGCCATGCCGAAGCCCAGCAGCCGCTGGGTCTGCACATGGTCCACCACATCCCGGGCAAGGGCGTAGTAGGGGCTGTCCTCGTTTTTCAGCACATCCCGGGCAGCCTGAAAGAATTGCTGCTGCCGGGGTCCGTCGGCAAAATTCAGCGCCATATCCACCAGATTCCGGGCGCTGCGTTCCGGGTCGTCCGGGAATTGGCGCAGGGTCCTGCGGATGGTGGTTTCAATGAGAATCCGGGCCGTTTCGTTTCCCATGAGCCGCTCCTTTCATCATGCGCGTGTTTGCAGCCACGTTTCCAAAAAGTCTGCCAGGTCCTCTGCCCCTCTTGGGTTAATGACGGCCCTTTGCCGTGCCATCATTTCCCGGGCTGCCTGGGGATCTTCCAGCTTTTTCAGGGCGGCCAGAAGTTGCCCCTTGCCAGTTCCCACCCGGATGCTCATGCCCTCTTTCTGGAAGAAGGCGGCGTTCCGGTCCTCGCAGCCGGGAATGGGGGAGAGGTGGATCAGGGGAATGCCCCGAACAGCCGCCTCGGTGGAGGTGAGACCGCCGGGCTTGGAGAGAAGAACGTCGCACAGCGTCATGTAGTCCGCCATCTGGTCTGTGGATTTGAGAAGCAGAATCTGGGGATTCTCCCCGAATTCCTTGAGCAGCCGCAGGTACAGCGCCTGATGGCGGCCGCAGATGGTGATAAGCACCGTATCCGGCCGGGCGCTGAGGTATTCCTGAAGGGATTCCATGGTGTAGCGGATTTTTCCGGCGCCGATGCTGCCTCCGGCCAGGAGGAGATAGTGTTTCTTTTCGGCCAGGCCCAGGCGTTTGGCAGCGGCGGAGCGGTCCTTGGGACCGCGGAAGGCCGCCTTCACCGGAATGCCGAAGGGCAGCAGTTTCTCCCCGGGGATGCCCCGGGAGATAAAATCTTCGTTGAGGACCGCGCCTGGGGTCACATAGTAGTCGCAGTCCGTCTCCTCGGTGAAGGGAATGCAGGTGTAGTCAGTGGCGATGAACACGGTCTTGGGAACCTGGATGCCCCGGCGCTTCATGGTGGTGAGAATCTCCGCCGGAAACACGTGGGGCATGAGAATCACGTCGCAGGGGTGATTCGCAAGGTAGTCCTCCAAAATACTGTCCATTTTTTCATTCACATAATACACGGGAGAGCGGATGGGGAGCCGCCGGTAGACCTGGCCCAGGCCGTAGATGCATCCGAACATCCGGGGAGCCCTCTGGACCATGCCCACGTAGGCGTCGCCAACCTTTTTCCCCAGGCCGGGACTTTGCAGGTCATAGGGGTCCAGCATGGTCACGTGGTGGCCCCGGGCCTCCAATGCCTCCTGCATGGCCCGCCCGGCGGCATTGTGGCCGCCGCCCGTGCTGCACGATAGGATCAATGCGTCCATAGCGTTCTCACTTTCATATCTTCCTTTTCTTCGCTGCTGAGCTTGAGGCGGATGAGCACCGCCAGGGTAATGATGCCAAAGCCCAGCACCACCCCGGCTCCCACATGGAGCAGGGGCATCAGGATCATGGCGCAGACAAAGCTGACGATGGTTCGGTAGTAGTTGGGGGTGATTTCCATAATCACGGAAAAGAAGAGAAACGTCCCCACCAAAACGGCCACCGGCCGCCACAGGGGCAGCAATCCCAAAAGACAGCCGAAGGTGGTGGCAATGCCCTTGCCTCCGGAAAAGCCGTGGTAAACCGGGAAAATGTGCCCGATCACCGGCGCGGCAATGACAAGGGCCAGCGCAAGACTGCTCTGGGGCGGCTGCCGCAGGAAGCAGTAGACAGGCAAAAGGCCCTTCGTCAGATCCCCGGCCAGGGTCATCATCCCGCAAAGGAACCCGCCGTATACGAAGGCGTTGGAGGTGCCGGGGTTTTTATCGGGGCTGTCCTCGGTGACGCTGCCCTTGCCCAAAAGGGTGGCGCACAGAGGCGCGAACAGGATGCTTCCCAGCAGATAGCCTGCCAGAATGTAAAGGAAATCTCGTGTTGTCATAGCTGCCGCCTCTCTGTTTTACGGTAGGAGGGATTGAATTTCGGAAGAGGATTCCGGCGGGGCTGCCCTTCCCAAACGCCAGTTTCGCAGGATACCAAGATAAGAATACGCTTTCTGACCGGAGAAAACAAGGGACAAAAATGCGCGTCTGTCCCAAAAAACGCGGCTGCCAGAGGGCAGCCGCAGAAAATGATGGATGCGTCTAAAATCAGGAATCGTAACAGAATACGTGCCCGCCGATGCGGCCCCAAACCTTGTCGTTGGTGGCAGCCCGGGCAAAGTGGACCACCCCTTCATCCAGAACGTAGGGCCCCCGGATGGCCCGCTTGATGGCATCATACTGGGTCTGGCAGGGCTCGGCGTCATCCAGGAAGGGGACACAGCGGAACTGGTCCTCGCCGAAGATCACATTATCCAGGGTCTCCCCGTAATTTCCGGACTTGAGACGGTTGAGGGCCACCTCTGCCACAGCCTGCTGACCCTCTTCGCTTTCGCCCCGGGCCTCCACCCATACCACAGCCGCCAGAAGATCTTCCTCCTCTGGGGTCAGGTGAATCTGGGGGTATCGGGGATTGGGGTCCGGCATTTCATTGGGTTCATAGATGTAGGGGTCCTCCGGCATGGCGCTGGGATCGTAGATCCAGGAGCCGTCGTAGCCTGCGGTGAGGTAGCCCTGGGTGAAGCCGTTTTCAAATCCGTCCTTCAGGTTCCACTTGTCGTAGTTAGGTCTGTAAGGGTCGGACACCAAGACCTTTTCGTCCTCGGTGATGCCCCGAACCACAAGGAAGTGCTGGGTTTCCGTAAAGGGGGAGCGGGCGTTGGCCAAAACGATGACAATACAGCCCTTTTCCAGCGCGGCCACCGCGTCGTGCCAGTTGCTCGCTTTCCGGAAGGGAAGCTGGAGCTGCTGGGAGGCGTATTCCAGCCGGTCGATGTTATTGCCGGGATGACCGCCGAAGTAGTCGGCCAGCATATCCGGGGTATATTCGTATCCCGTCATGTAGGTGGCCACCATAGCCAGGGCCGTAATGCCGCAGCCGTCGCTGGCAATGGTCCCGTTGGCATAGCGGACACCGGCATAATCATCCTGAAAATACTGGGGGAAATCCTCCTCCGGGGCATCCTCGGGTTCCGCAGGTTCCTCGGATTCCTCAGCGGCATCCTCCGTCGGGGTATCCTCCGGTACGGTATCGGCCTCTACATTGTCTGGAAGCCCAGGCGCTTCGTTATCAGGGGCCGCTTCATCTTCTGGGGGAAATTCCGTCGGCTCAGAGACGGATGGATTTTCTTCGATTTCTTGGGCATAGCAGGGGTAGACGCTTCCCAGCAGCAGTAGGGCCGCAAGGGTCAGCGACAGAATTTTGCGGAGCATAAAAGGGTTCACAGGGCTCCTCCTTCCGAGGCACACAGCTTTTATAGGCTGAAAGTATTATAGCAGAAAATTCCCGCCTTTTCAACGCTCTTCTTGCAATTTATCCCACTTTCGAAAGGTTAACGGGTCCGGCGGGGATTCTCGGCCAGCCCCCGGAGCCACAGCGTCAGCGCCACCACCAAAATCAGGCATGCGGACATGACGCTATAGGCAAAGAGCGCTTCGTTGCCGTGACGCTGAACGTAGTACTCCATAAAGCCCGCGCCGCCGATGGCGGCTGCCATCAGAAGCCACACCAGCACATACCAGAAGCGGAAGCCCCTGCCCTTGACCAGCCGCCGGGAGAATACCACAATGGCCAGCCCCAGCCCCAGGGCGCCCAAAACCTGGACAATGCTGACGAAACCGTTGCTGCGGAAGAACAGAGAATCGTATCGGGAGGAATCCATGACCACCTGGGAGGAGCCGTAGCACATGAGCATAATGAGGCAGGCGTCCCCATCCCTGAGCGTTCCCTTTTTGCAGCCCCTCAGATAAAAGACCGCCAGGATGACAAACAGGGTCAGGGCGATGATGGCCTGGAACAGGAAGGTGGCAAAGCGGTAATCCGTGGCTCCGGAGATGGAATTGGTCACCGGAGAGGCCACCGGCAGGGAGGTAAAGGACACCACCTGCCCGCGGTCGGAGGCGTTAAAGAAGGAGGCCAGCCTGCCTACGGCGATGCCCGGCAGTCCCGCCAGGGCCATGCAGTCCAGCATTTCCGGCAGGTTTTTGTGCAGCCGGAGCAGCCGCAGCAGGGCCGCCGCCAGGAAGCACCCCAGGAAAACACCCCAGAGGGCGTAGCCGCCGGAGGAGTAGTCGGTGATGGCGGAGAGAAAGCCGTCGTAGCTGTCCGCCCGGCTGTACCAGTGGAAAAACCGTCCCAGAACGATGCCCAGGGCCGCGCAGATGGGCAGGGCGGCAAAGGCCGCGGGGGCGTTGCCGCTTTTGTTTAAATAAAAGGCCAGGAAGAAGGACATGGCCGCGGCCGCGGCGAGGGTCAGGACTATGCCGCTCCAATAGACCGTGGTCTCGGCACTGATATAGGCGATTCGTTCCATTTACTCAGCTCCCTCCGGTATCGCCGTGGCGAAATAGAGAATGTCGCTCATTTTGCGCTGCTGGCCGTAGACCGGCCGGTTCACCAGCTGATCCATCATGACGATGGTGGCGGTCTGGCCGCCGTCCAGGCAGTAGGCCATCTTGCAGCCTGTGGCTTGGATGTTGTTGCGGAACATTTCCACCGTGGGAATCTTAAAGTGGGGGGACTCGGTGTTGGCTGTGGCAACCAGGTAGTGCAGCTCGTCCATCTGGCACAGGGCAGCCCGGGCATAGGTGTCGTTGATTTCGCCCACGCCGTACCAGTCGTGATCCACCGGCTGGCCGTTGTCCACCAGAATGGGGCCGAAGGCCAGGCTGAACCAGATGTCGTTTTCGTCGGCGTACTGCTGGGCGGCCTCGGTGGTGGTGATCTGGCCCGGATAGACGAATTGGAGATTGCCGGAGCGGTCGATCATGCAGGTCTCGGCATAGGTGCCGTTGACCTTGCGGACCTTGCCCTCATAGACCACCACACCGAAATCCCGGAAGCGGTAGAAGTCGCCGGAGGAGGCCACCACCGCGTTGACGCTGGGAGCCATTTCTGTAGGCAGATACTGGATGTCTCCGCCGTAGACACCTCCGGCCAGATGGCGGCGGAACTGGGAGGGATGGGCAACCTTGATCTCGGAGAAGGTGTAGACGGATTCGTCATGGACCTCCTTCCAGGTCACGGCGAGAATGCTGTCGTCGAGATAGTAGCGCACCGCCGGGTCCTCTTCAAATCGGGTTCTGTTGGGATCAAAGTACATGGTCTGCTCCCCCAGAAGGTACTTGGCCTTTTCCAGGACCTCCTCCAGGACGGCGGGGTCCGTGGTCTCGCCGTAGCAGTCCGGGTTGGGCTTGGGACCGGCGGGGGCGGTCTCTTCAATGGTGTAGATCACCCGAGGTGGGGGAATCGTCTCCGGGGGAGCCTGGAGATCCTCGTCCGAGGAGATGGCTGCCCGGGCTCCCGCCAGACGCTGGGCCACATGATCGTCCACCTTCTGGGCCACCTGGATGCTCTGGGCCCGCCCCGGGGCGTCCGTTTTGGAATGTCCTGCGTTGTTGTAGAAGAACAGCAGGAGCTTTCCCGTGAGCATCAGAGACAATGGCACAATGAGAATCCCCAAAAGAATAAACCAGACAGAGGGCTTTTTCGGCCCCTTGGGGGCAAATTTCGGCTGATAACCCATGATGCCCTCCTTAATTTACGCCGCCGGCCAGGGCCAGCAGCAGATTGGCGTCGGGAATGACCTGCCAGCGGCCGTCCGATTTGCACAGCTGCAATTTGCAGCTCCGGGTCTGGACCGCGGCGTCCTCCCGGATGGCGTCGGAAAAGGCCTGTTCCATGATGGGGTCCACCACCTCCGGCAGAAATTGATCGTCCTCGCCGTAGAGGGCGGAGGGGTCCTCGGCCTGTTCCAGCTGGGCCGTCAGCAGAGTCTTAGCCCGCAGGGACAGCCCCGAGGTCACCGAGGGAACGTCCAGGGTGGTGACGCTGACATCCCGGTAAAAATCCGTGCCGGTCATATAGCTGTCTCCGGAAAAGGCGTACTGGAAATGGTCGTAGTATGCCTGCCAAATGGGGTCTGCGTTGTCCCGGCCCCGGATGTCCAGCTCCGCGCCGCCGTAGAGCAGGGAGCGGGCCGTGTCGGCGTCTCCGGCGGCCAGGGCCGCCATGAAGTTTTCGGCACAGGCATTGGCCCCCCGGGTGGTGTCACCCAAATTGGGAGAGGCATCCCGGTTGGCAAAGCAGAACAGAATGCTTCCCACCGTGATGACCGTGCCAAGCAGCGCGAACAGCGCCGCAAAAAATTTGGAAACCTTCAATCTCCTCACCTCTTCTATAGATTCTTTCCAAACTACGCAAAAGCGCCGCCCGGTTTTCTGGCGGCGCCTGCCTTACAGAACGGATTCATAGATTTTCTCAATGGCATTGCCGAAGCTCTGCTTATCAAAGCTCTCGGCGATCTCCTCGCTGCGCCGGGAGGCGGCCTCCCGGATGGCCGGGTGCTCCATCAGCTTGTCAATGGCCTCCAGAAATTCCTGGGTGCTGCGGTATTCGTAGCCGTTTTCCCCTTCCTTGAGGACGTCCGCCAGACAGTCATCCTGACGGCACAGCAGCGGCAGGCCGTTGGCCGCGGCCTCGATATAGGTAAGCCCCTGGGTCTCGCTGGTGGAGGCGCTGATGAATACATCGGCCAGCTGGTAGTAATTCTGCACATCCGACGGCTCCACCATACCGGTGAAGATGACATGCTCCCGGATGTTGAGCTCCTGGGCCTGACGCTCCAGGTCCTCCCGGGCGGGACCGTCGCCCACGATGAGAAACACCATGTTCGGATCGTTTTTCAGGGCCTGGGCAAACAGCGCCATGAGCTCTCCCAGATTCTTCTCCGTGCCCAGACGGCCCAGATTCAGCAGGACCTTCTGGTTTTCGCCGATGCCCAGTTCCCTGCGGCGCTCCAGCCGTTCCTCCGGAGTCAGCCGCTGGTGGTGCTGCTCCAAGCTGATTCCGCTGGGCACCACGCTGATGGGATTTTGGATGCCGTAGGAATGGAGGGCGTTTTCCACCTTCATGGTGGGGGCCACCAGGGTCTTGACCTCCTTCAGACGCTTGCGGGACAGGACCCGGACCAGCAGCCGTCCCAGCCGGCGGCTGGGGAAGAGGTAGCTGACATACTGCTCATACAGGGTGTGGTAGGTGTGGACGATGGGGGCGCCGGTGGCCCGGGAGATATGGGTGGCAAATTGAAAGGTGAAAAATTCGCACTGGCTGTGGATCACGTCCGGCTTCCACTCGATGATCTCGTCAAAATAGGCGTTGTGAAAAGCGGTGGGCATCCGCACGTCGGGATAGACCACCCCCAGCGGCATCGACCGGACATAGTAGACGTGCCCCTCCTTGTGGGAGCGCATATCTCCGGAGAGGGTTAAAATCCGCACATCGTGGCCCTTGGCGGTGAGGACATCAAAAAGATTCTGCACGGAGGTGACCACGCCGTTGGTGCTGGTGGCGTACAAGTCCGTGGTGATCAAAATTTTCAGCATTTGTTGAGGGCCTTGCATAGTGTTCCTCCGTGAAGGGATTCAAACAAGTTCCCCTCCATTATAACAGGTTCCCTGAAAAAATCTACCATGAATTTTATTAAGTTTTTCTTCAGATTTTCCAGGATTTTTCAACAGGATTTCTTAAGAAATATCCACTTTCCCCGAATCGCTTGCAATTCGCCCCGGAGCGTGGTACAATTTCTGTTAAGTTTATCGGGGGGCGGCGGACTATGAAAACAAAGACACGGATGGCGCTGCCGGTGATCCTGGTCCTGATCCTGGCGGCGTGCCTCAGCTGGGGCGGCTGGCTCGCGTATGACAGCCTGGTGGACCGCAGCGGCTGGGTGGAAAAGGACGACGGGAGCCGTTTCTACCGGGATTTTCACGCGAAGCCGGTTTCCGGCTGGCTGGAACTGCCGGAGGGGCAGTATTTTCTGGACGAAACGGGCGTGCCCAAGACCTCCTGGCAGAAAATCGGCATCCATACCTATTATTTTGATTCCGACGGCCGGATGGCCGTGGGCTGGAAGAAGATCGACGGCGCCGACCGGTATTTTGACGAGGGCGGGTGCCTGGTCACCGGCTGGCTGACCCAGGGGGACGAAACCTGGTATCTGCAAAGCGACGGCACCCCGGCCGTCGGCTGGCTGGAACTGGAGGGAGAGCGGTACTATCTGCCGGAGGGGAAGCTGGCCACCGGCTGGCAGACCATCGACGAAAGCCGCCGCTATTTTGACGGGGACGGCGTCATGGCCGTGGGCTTTCGGCAGCTTGACGAGGGATGGTTTTACTTTGACAGCGACGGCGCGGTGACGACCGGAGAGACGACCATTGAAAACGAGCGCTACCTCTTTGGAGAGAACGGAGTTATGTGCACCGGCTGGGTGGAGGGAGAAACCGGCCGCCGGTACTACAGCGCCGAGGGCCCCATGGCCCGGGGCTGGTGCGAGATCGACGGGGACCGCTATTACTTTTCCGACGACGGGAAATTATACACCGGCTGGCTGGAGGAAGGGGAGTACCGGTACTATCTGACCGCCGACGGCCCTGCCGCCGTGGGGCCCGTGTCGGTGGACGGAAGAATCCACTGTTTCAGCCCCAAGGGCATCGAGGTCATTCTGGTCAACGGAAGAAATCCGGTTCCCGCCGGCTACTCGCCCGACCTTGTGAACATCACCTCCGACCGCCTGGTGGACCAGCGGTGCTACAGTGCCCTGCGGAAAATGCTGGACGACTGCAATGCCGCCGGGATTCAATACGATTTAAATTCCGCCTACCGCACCCAGGAGGAGCAGGAGCTGATTCTGGAATCCAGAACCCAGTCCTACATGGAATTGTACGAGCTGAGCTATGAAGAGGCCCAGGAAAAGGCTTTGGAGACGGTGGCTGTCCCCGGGACCAGCGAGCATCAGCTGGGCCTGGCGGTGGACCTGCTGGGCAAGGAGGCCATTCCCTGGTTTCAGGAGCACTGCTGGGACTACGGCTTCATCCGCCGCTACTACGGGGAAAAGGCAGACTACACCGGCATCGCCGATGAGCCCTGGCATTTCCGCTATGTGGGCACCCTGGTGTCCCTGGATATGAAGGATTCCGGATTGTGCCTGGAAGAGTACCTGGGCGCAAAGCCAGTGAAGTAGGGAAGAAGCTATGCTTTTAAGAAACTATGATCCCGCCGACTGCGGGGAAATCCTGAAGCTGTTTTATGACACGGTCCATACCGTCAACGTCGCCGACTATACCCCGGCCCAGTGCGATGTCTGGGCCACGGGGCGGGAGAGCGGGGAGAGGTGGGACGCCTCCCTTCGTGCCCACCGCACCCAGGTGGCGGTGGAGGATGGAAAAATTGTGGGGTTTGGGGATATGGACCAGGGCGGCTACCTGGACCGGCTGTACGTCCATAGGGACTTCCAGGGCCGGGGCATCGCCACGGCCATCTGCGACGCCCTGGAAGGGGAGTCCTCCGCTGCCACTTTTACCACCCACGCCTCCATCACAGCCCGCCCCTTCTTCCTCAGCCGGGGCTACCGGGTGGTGAAGGAGCAGACCGTCCTCCGGGGCGGATTGGAGCTGACGAATTTCGTCATGGAAAAGCCCGGAACATGACAATGACCTCCGCAGGACAAACTCCCGCGGAGGTCATTTTTTAAAGGCAAAGGGTCAGAAGGTATAAGATACCCAGATGGACCGGGTAGAAGAGGTAGAAGGCCCACTGCACCGCCCGGCTGTAGGTCACCTTCCTGCCGGAGTACAGCCCGATGGGAATCAGGGCCAGCAGGCCGAACATCTCGATGGGCACCCGTTTTCCAAGAATCGGGATGCGGGCCCCCGGCATGACGAACCAGATGAGCGCCGCCATAAGCAGGGCTTGGAGGGCGAGACGGTGGGGAGCCTCCCGGGTCAGGCCGAAGAGGGCGATGAGCAGCACCCCGCCCAGGCCGTAGTCCGTGTTCATCCACTCCGCCGCCAGGGCGAAGGGAACCACCACCAGGCACTTGAGAAAACCGTTCGCGCATTTTTCCATGGTCCACAGACAGCCAAACCCCAGAAGCAGGGTGACCATCACGCTCTGATGCTGCCAGCTCCATCCCCCGAAGAGGGCAAGGTCAAAGGGCAGCTCCGAGAGCAGGGCGCACAGAAACAGCCGCAGGGCGTATTTCTGTGGTTTTTTGGTGTAGTGCGCGCCCTCAGCCAGCAGAAAGCAGTAGATGGGGAAGGCGATCCGCCCGACGATCCGAAGTCCCCAGCCGGGGACGAGGGTGGCTCCGATGTGATCGATGAGCATACTCAGGCAGGCAATGAGCTTGAGCCCCTCCTGGGGAAGTTTTTTTGCCATAATGGCTCCTTTCCGGCCTTGCCGTCAGTTGAAGCCATTATAGCAGATTCCCCGGAAATTGGCAAAGATTTTCTTCTTTCTTGCTTTCCTGAGCGGGATATCGTATAATGGAAAAAACGTCGGGAGGCAGCGGTATGTTTTTAAGTGTGATCATTCCTGTTTACAACGCGGAGCGCTATCTGGGGGAATGTCTGGATTCCATTTTCAAACAGGACCTTCCCCGGCAGGAGTGGGAAGTCCTCTGCGTCAACGACGGCTCCACGGACGCAAGCGCCCGGATTCTGGAGGACTATGAGAAGCAATATGAAAACCTGCGGGTGATCACCCAGGCCAACGGCGGCGTCACGGTGGCCCGGAACGCGGGACTGGACGTGGCCCGGGGGGATTTCATCTGGTTTGTGGATGCCGACGACCGAATCGCGCCGAACTGCCTTTCACAGCTGAAAAGCCTGGCAGGGGAGGGGACGGACCGGATTGTCGTGGGCGGATACACCTTTACGGACGTTCTGACCCGGGAGGAGCTGGACCGGGCGGAGAAGGGGACGCTGCCGAAAAATGTGTCCTGGCAGGACGCTGTTGTGTGGCGCAATCTGCTCCGGCGGGAGTTTCTCGGACGCCATGGCCTGCGGTTTCGCTACCCCGAGCTGACCCATGGGGAGGATGGGCTTTTTATGTACGAGGTCTCCATCAGCCTTCCCCGGACGGTGGAGCTTGAAAAGACGCTCTACTTTTACCGGGTCCATTCCGGCTCCGCCGAGACCCATACCGCCCCGGAAAACCGGATGAAAAAAGTGCGTTCCTATCTGCGGATTCTGGAAATTCTTCAAAAGTATTATGCCCAGCGCCGGGACCCCGCCACGGCAAACAAGCTCACAGCCATGCTGTGGCTTGCGCTCTATGAGACGGCCCAGCTTCCCGGAGGCGAGGCCCGAAAGGTCGTAAATGAGCTCCGGGCGCTGGAACTGTATCCTTCCCATCTTTTGCCGGAGTGCACCATAACCCGCAGCTATTTGGCGGAAAATGCCGTATTGGAATTTTTCTGCTGCCATCTGCACCGCCCCTGGGGGTACGGCGCCATCCGGGCGCTGCGAAAGCTCCAAGGAGCCCTGCGCCGCCTCCGGGGAGCGTGACCGGCGGCAGCTGGGGGCAGAATGGATTTTGCTTGCAATTTGACGCGGGATGGTGTATACTAAGAAAAAATCCGGGTGTGGCCCAGCTGGTAGGGCGCTTGGTTTGGGAACTGGAGCACCAAATCGGCGAAAAAATCGCGCCAAGCCGAAAATCCGTTGCGGCGCTAGCACTTTTTCTTCTCAGCGTCTTTTCTTCCCCGGTCAAAACCAGCGTTTGACCACATGTTTGACCACTTCGCAAAAACCGTTCAACTGAATATCCGGGTGTGGCCCAGTTGG